>JAUHVS010000795.1 GCA_030424955.1 bacterium
GGGGGGCTCGGGGGGCACGCTGTGGCTCGCCGCGGCGCTGGCCGGGCTGGCGGTGGTGGCCGTCACCCGCGTGCCCGCGGTGGAGGGCCTGGCCCAGCCGTGGCAGCGGCTGCACGTGCTCAGCGCCGCCTACCTGGCCTTCGCCCACGGCAGCAACGACGCCGCCAACGCCGTCGGGCCCCTCGCGGTGGTGCACAGCGCCCTGCGCGGCGTGCCGGTGGATGGCCCGATGGCGGTGACGGGGCCCATGGTGCTGCTGGCGGTGACGGGCATCGTCATCGGGCTGATCACCTATGGCTACCGGGTGATCGCGACGGTGGGGCAGGGCATCACACACCTGACCCCGGTGAGCGGCTTCACGGCGGTGCTGACGGCCGCGACGGTCACGGTGGTGGGCACGGAGCTGGGCCTTCCGCTGAGCACCACCCACGTCATCATCGGCAGCGTGCTGGGGGTGGGGGCGGCCCGGGGCGTGGGGGCGGTCAACCTGCCCGTGCTGAGCGGCGTGATGACGGCGTGGGGGCTGACGGCCCCCGTCACCGCGGCGCTGGCCGCCGGGCTGGCCTGGGCGCTGCGCGCCGCCGTCGGATGAGCCCCCCCACGAGCAGCGCGAACACACCCAGAGGCGCGGCGGGCCCGCCGGACGTGCGGCAGCCGCCCGTCTGCACGAGCCGGCGGGTGCCGGCCGGGCCGCCGTCGCGGCCGGGAGGGGCCGCGTCGATCTGGGCCTGCGGGCGGCCCGCGTCGGGGGCCGGGGGCCCCTGATCCGCAGGGGCGCCCGCGTCCCCGCCCACGCCGGCGTCGGGGCGCCCCGCGTCCGGGGCCGGCCCCAGGTCGTCGATGACGGCCGCCGCGGCCCGCACCCGGATGGCGTCGTACACCAGCCGGGGCCCGCCCTCGCGGTAGGGCTCGCCGCTGTTGTCGAGCAGGGCGATCTCGCCCACCTCGCCGGCGGTGAAGTCAAAGCGCCCCAGCGACACCCAGCCCCCGCGCGCGGCCTGATCCAGGCGCACCTCGTCCACGCGCCCCCCGTGGCGCACGGTGTAGCGGGCGGCGGCGCTCAGGGGCAGGCCCGGATCGGGCAGGTGCACGTCCACGGCGTACTCGCCCGGGGTCGCCACCTCGAAGCGCCAGCGGCCCCAGCAGTCGGGGGTGTCGCGGTCGATGGTGCCGGTGGTCAGGCAGCCGCCGCCCTCGCCCACGGCGTGCGCGGTCCACCAGTCCCCGGTCTCGCAGGCGCGCTCGAAGCAGGCGCTGCCATCGTCCACCACCAGCGGGGTGTCGCCGGTGAGCACCGCGTCGCAGTCTTCGGGCGGCGGCTCGGCGGCGTCCACGGGGGGTGGCCCCTGATCGGCCGGGGGCCCGGCGTCGGGGGGGTCGGGCGGCGACACACAGGCGCCCTGGGCGCGCTCGAACACCAGATCGGCGCCGTAGTACACGGCCAGGATGTCGCGGTAGCCGCGGCCCGCCGTGGCCAGGCAGTGGGCGCCGTTCTGCGACTTGCAGCCCCGGTTGCGGGGGTTGGCCGGGTGGCCCAAGGGCGAGGGGTTCACGGCGCCCCCGCGCAGGCCCTCGTTGTAGGTGACCCACTGCTCGGTGCCGGTGGGATCGCGGTCGCCGGCCTGGGGCCGACACACCGGGGGCTGGGGGATGGCGCCGGCCACGTAGAACGCGGCCAGCACGATGCCGTCGTGCATCAGCACCTCGCCCGCGGTGGCCTCGACGGCGGCCAGGTGGCGGGCCTGGGGCGGGCGGTTGCAGGTGAACACCTGGTCGCCGGTGCCATCGCCGATGGCCCCCGAGGTCTCGAGCTTGAAGTACAGGTAGGTGCGGGCGGCGACGGCCTGCGCCTTGAGGGCCTCGTCGGCCGCGGCGCCGTTCTCGCAGGCGATGACCGCGGGCAAGTACACGGTCTCGATGTCGACCTCGCCCACGCCCGTGACCTGGGCCGTGCACCGCGCCGCGAGGGGCTGGGTGTGCCGGGTCACCGGGGGGTCGTAGTTGGCATCGACCTCGCAGCCCGAGAGGCAGGCGGCGAGGGCGAGGGCGACCCCGAGAGCCGGGCGGACGGAGGCCAGTGCGTGCATGGGGGCAGGGTACCAGACTCGCGGGGCCTGTCTCGCCTGCCGGGCGCCCCCGCGCTGGGCGGTCGGGCGGCGGCCGGACCGCAACGGTGGCGCGAACGCCGGCGGGTCGCGCAAACTGGGCCACGATGACGACCCAACCTCCACCGTCCGCGCTGCCCCCGGCCGCGCCGCCGCTGTCCGCGCCGCCCCCAGACGCCGCCCGCCCCCCGCTGGGCGATCCCGCCCCGGGCGCCGACGCCGCTGGCCTCGACCTGCACGTCCACACGGCGGAGCACGACGGGCGCCGCACGCTGCACCGGGTGGTGAAGCGGGCGAGCTGGTCCACCCGCGCCGCCATGGTGCTGGCGGTGCCAGTGCTCGCCGGGCTGATGCTGACCCACCTCAAGGCGATCCTGCTGCCCCTCGTGCTGGCGGCGCTGCTGGCCTTCGTGATGGTGCCGCTGGTGAGCGCCCTGGTGCGCCGGCGGGTGCCCGAGGGGCTGGCCATCCTCATCGCCGAGGTGGCCTGCACGCTGCCCGTGCTGGGGCTCGCGCTGGTGTTCGCCTCGACGGTGGGCCCGCTGACGGACGCCCTGCCCAAGTACCAGGCGGGGCTGGAGCAGCAGATCACCCAGAAGCTGGACGCGTCGCTGGATCTGCTGCGCTTCACCGACGCGCGCAAGCTGGAGGTGCGCCGCGAGATCGGCCAGCGCACCCTGCCCGAGGCCCTGCAGCAGGGCTTCGCCATGGCCCGCTCGGGCCTGGGCGCGGCCACCACCATCGTGGGCTACTTCTTCCT
>JAUHVS010000796.1 GCA_030424955.1 bacterium
CCGCGCCGCCCGCGCCGCCGATCCCGCCGGCGCCGCCCATGCCACCGCGCCCGCCCATGCCCCCTTCGCCGCCGGAGCCGCCAGCGCCGCCCTCGGCGCCCCCGCCGCCCGCGCCGGTGAAGGCGTCTGCCTCGCTGCCGCCCGCGCCGCCGGCGCCCTCAGCGCTGCCGCCACCGTCGTCACAGGCGACGAGGGCGAGGCACAGCGCCGCCGCGAAGAGCGACCTCACGCGGCCCCCAGGTCCAGCGCCAGCATGCGCGTCAGGGGACGCAGCGCCGCCTCGCGGACCGCGTCCGGCACCTCGATGACCGGCGTCAGATCCCGCAGGGCCAGGTAGAGCTTCTCGAGGGTGTTCAGCCGCATGTGCGGGCACTCGTTGCATGCGCAGTTTCCTTCCGGGGGCGCCGCGATGAGTTCCTTGTCGGGCGCCGCCTTCTTCATCTGGTGCAAGATCCCAGCCTCGGTCAACACAATGAAGGTCTTGAGCGGGGACGTGCGCACGTAGTTCAGCAGCGACGTGGTGGAGCCGATGTGCTCGGCGTGGCGCAGGATGTGGGGCTCGCACTCCGGGTGGGCCACCACCACGGCGTCCGGGTGGCGCATGCGCAGCTGCATCAGCTTCTTCTCGCTGAACACCTCGTGCACCTGGCAGGAGCCGTTCCACAGCACCATGTCGCGGCCCGTCTGCTCCATGACGTAGCGGCCCAGGTTGCGGTCGGGCGCGAAGATCAGCGGCTGGTCGGGCGGGAACAGGTTGACCACGTCCACCGCGTTGCTCGACGTGCAGATGACGTCGCTGAGCGCCTTCACCTCGGCGGTGCAGTTGATGTAGCTGACCACCTTGTGGTCGGGGCGCTCGTCCAGGAACGCCTTGAAGGCGCCGGTGGGCGTCGAGTCCGCCAGCGAGCAGCCCGCGTTCAGATCGGGCAGCACCACCGTCTTGTCGGGGTTCACGATCTTGGCCACCTCGGCCATGAAGTGCACGCCCGCGAACACGATGACCTCGCAGTCGGTCTCGGCCGCCTTGCGGCTCAGGCCCAGCGAGTCGCCCACGAAGTCGGCGACGTCCTGGATGTCGCCCTCCTGGTAGTAGTGCGCGAGCACCACCGCGTTGCGCTCGGCCTTGAGGGCCTCGATGGCCGCGAAGAGATCAAGACCGGCAGGGATGCGGTCGTCGTGCATGGTCGCCTCCATCACCCGGGGGTGCGTTCCGTCTGGCTGGGAGCTTTACGACAAGTTGCCGATAAGAGGCAACGGCGTCGCGTGGGGTTTCATTCAGGGCCCCGTGGCGTCGCCCGCGGGCGCTCGCCAAACAGGGCCTGCGCGTTGGCCGTGGTGGCCGCGCCCAGGGCCGCTACCGAGACGCCGCGCAGGGCGGCCAGGGCGGCGAGCACAGCGACCAGCTGCGCCGGCTCGTTGCGGTCGGGCGCCCCCGGCAGCGGCTGGTCTGGCGCGTCCGTCTCGACCAGCAGCCGGCTCAGGGGCACCGCCTGGGCCGCGGCGCGCGCGCGGTGCGCGGTGGGGTGCGCCAGCGCGCCCGTGAAGCTGACGTGCAGGCCGAGGGCCACATAGGCCTGCGCGACCTCCGCGCTGCCCGAGAACGAGTGGACCATGCCACCAGCCCTCGGCAGGCCGTCGGCGCGCAGGCGATCCAGCGCCTCGCCGTGGGCGCGCACCACGTGCAGCACCACCGGCCGGTCGAGGGCCCGGGCGACGGCGAGCTGGCCGCGGAAGGCGGCCCGCTGGGCGTCGAGGTGCGGCGCGAAGGCCCGCCGGCGGTCGAGGCCGATCTCCCCCACCCCCACCGCGGCGTCGGGCCCCTCGAAGGCCGCGGGCAGCGCCGCCAGCGCGTCGGCCAGGGGCACGGTGTGGGCCCAGCAGGGGTGCAGGCCGGCGGTCCAGCGCAGCGCGGGGTTGGCCGCCACGAGCGCGCGCTGCGCCGGCCAGCCTGCGGGCTCGATGCCGGCCACCACCGCCGCCCCCACGCCCGCCGCCACGGCGCGGGCCCAGACGGCGGCGCGATCGGCGTCGAAGGCCGGGAGGTCCAGGTGGCAGTGGGCGTCCATCAACATGCCGCACAGGGTAGCACCCGGACGCCGCCGAGGGATGCGTCGGCCGGGGGCTTCTCGTAGAGTGCCGGGATGCGAGGACTCTCCCTGTTGCTGCTCTCTTGGGCCCTGGTGGGCCCCGCGGGCCTCGGCTGCGCCGACGAGCCCGTGCCCGATGGCCCGCGCATCGATCGGCTGGTGCCCGATCAGGTCGCCCCCGGCGCTCGGCTGTTCGTCGAGGGGGGCGGGCTGGGCGACGGGGCAGGCACCGTCGCCATCGGCGGGCGGCCCGTGCCCGTGCTGGGCTGGTCCGCTGGTACGATCGAGATCGCCGTGCCCGCCGATCTGCCGCAGGGCGAGACCTTGGTGGTGGCGACGACCGCCGCTCGGCAGCGCACGGCGCCGGCCCCGCTGACGGTGCTGGGCGCCAACCAGCGCCCCGACCCGGTGCGCCGCTTCCCGCCCACGGGCGATGGCGCGCCTGGCCCGGACGCTGGACGCCCCGACGGCGGCCCAGCGCCCGATCTGAGCGTGCCCGACATGGACGTCGTCGGGCCCCTCGAGGCGGTGTTCACCCCCGATCCGGCCGCGGGCAACGCGGTGGTGCTGACCGCCCTCGACGGCGAGCCCGGCCTGCTCCGGCTGGCTGTGCAGGTGCCCCGACAGCTGGCGCCCCTGGCCGGTGGGGTCGCGCTGCACCTGGCCTACGATCCCAACCTGCTCACGCTGCAAGCCAGCGCGCCGGCCGAGAGCGCCGAGGTCATCATCCGCGAGATCGCCCCGGGCCGGGTGGCCCTGGTGCGGGTCGACCCGC
>JAUHVS010000797.1 GCA_030424955.1 bacterium
ACGCCCGCGTCGGAGTTGGTGGTCGCCCCGGCCGGGTACAGCTTCGCCGCGACGACCTTCGGGTGCGCCCCCGCCGCGTGGATCTCGGCCGGCGTGGTGCGGTCGGTGAGGTACAGCGTCATCAGCGGGTCGAGGCCCGGCGCCGCCGCCACGATCCGCGCGCGGTAGGCCACGGCGTCGGCCACGGTGCGCACCGGCGGCTTGAGGTTGGGCATGACCAGCGCGCGGCCGAAGACCGCGGCGGTGTAGGGCGCCACCGCCGCCAGGGCGGCGCCGTCGCGCAGGTGCAGGTGCCAGTCGTCGGGCCGTCGGAGGGTGAGCGTACGCATGCCCCGCGTGTACCGCGTTGGCGGGGCGCCAGCAAGGCGCAGCGTGGCAGGGGACAGCGAGCCGGTCAGGGCCCCAGCGGGCCGGTGCCCTCAAGCTGCGCCCGCTGCGCCAGCAGGCGCGGCACCAGGAAGTCCACCAGCCGGCGCACCCGGGCCGACCGCCGCAGATCGGCGTGGATCAGCAGCCACAGCCGGATCGTGAGGGGCAGGGGAGCGCCCACCCGGCGCAGGGCCGGATCGCCATCGCCCAGCACGCAGGGCAGCAGCCCCTGGGCGCCGCTGCCCGCCAGCACCGCGTGCATGCCCAGCACCCCCTGCACGCTCAGCCGGGCGGTCGAGCCCCCGTGCACGCTGCGGCGCCACTGCACGGCGGGCGACAGATCCATGCCCACGTAGTGCACCCACGGCAGCGCCTCGCCCTCGGTGTCGACGCCTGCGTAGCGGCACCACGCCACCCCGCACAGGCTGCGCCCCACGGCGGTCGCCACCGGCGCGGCGGTCGCCCGCAGGGCCACGTCGGTGTCCCGCCCCAGGTCCAGGCGATCGTCGTCCGCCAGCAGCACGGGCCGCACCTGCGGGCACGCCCGCGCGAAGGCCACCAGGTGCGGCGCCACCAGGGGCATCAGCGCCAGCGGCAGCGTCAGCCGCACCTCGCCCGACGCCTGCTGGTCATGGCCGACCACGGCCCGCGCGGCCGCGAACACCGCCTCCTCCGCCTCCTCGGCGCGGGGCAGCAGCGACTCGCCGGCGGGGGTGAGCCGGTAGCCCCGGGGCCCCTTCTCGAACAGCAGGGTGTCGAGCCCGGCCTCGAACGCGCGCAGCCTGCGCTGCACCGTCGACGCGTTCAGCCCCACCTCGGCGCCTGCCGCCGTCAGCGTGCCCGCCCGCGCCACCGCCAAGAACAGCCGCAGATCATCCCAGTGGTCCATCTTGCGCTCACGCCAAGCCGGTTTGCGTTTCTCGGCTCTAGCTTTGCGTCTTTGCGTGGGCATCGTCTACCCCGGCCCACGCTGGGCCACCCCGTGCACGGGTCCACCCCGCGCGGGGCCACCGCCCACCGGAGCACGCCATGTCGACCGCAGCCGCCCTGACCCTCCCACGCGCCGAGTGGCCGGCGCACCCACACTACCCGGCGCAGGTGCTGCTGGTGCGCAGCCACGAGAGCTTCCGGTACGTCAGCCGCTGGCTGCTGGCCCGCGCCGAGGCCGGCGAGCCCACCGGGCCCATCGAGCGCACCTTCCGGGACTGGAAGTCGGCCATGCGCGGCCACGAGGCCTACGAGGAGCACAAGCTGTACCCGTACCTCGAGGCCCGCTGGGGCCTGAGCTGCGCGCCGCTGCAGGCCGGCCACCACGCGCTCAGCGCCGCCGAGGCGCAGGTGCTCGCCGCGTGCGAGCCCGACGCCGCGGCGCCCGAAGCCCAGCCGGCGGCGAGCGTCAACCCCGCCCTCGTCGCGGCCCTGCGGCACCACGACGCTGTGCTGCACGCCCACCTCGACGCCGAGGAGGCCGTGGTCATCCCCGCGCTGCTCGCCCTGAGCCCGGCGGAGTTCGCCACCTACTGCCGGCGCAGCCTGCGCACGCTGCTGGCGCAGCTCGACCCCCAGCCATAGGGCGTGTCCATGTCTCTCAATAAAATCAGCAATTTACAGGCGGTCTGCCTCGCGCAGAGCAAGCCGCGCGACGGGCTGAGTGCGCTCGGGGCCCAGGCGTGCTCGAGGGCCACCTGCGGGCGGTCTGCCCCTGGGGACCCTCAGTCGCCGGTGCGCCGGGGCACGGCGTCCGCGAGCCGGGCGCTCTCGCGCCAGAGCGCGGCGGCGAGGGCGTCGTCGGTGGCGAGGCGGCTCGGGCTGGCGGGGCGGCGGCGCGCGAAGTAGCCGCCGGTCTGATCCGCGATCCCGGGGTCAGCCGCCAGATACACCGACGTCTGGGCCCCGCGGTCGGCGCCGGGCAGCAACCACTTGGCCACCCGGAACAGGGCAGCGTTCAGCCCGCGCAGATCGCCCCCGCTGCCGAAGTCGGTGGCGACCACCCCCGGGTGCAGGCAGTTCGCCGTCACCCCGGTGCCGGCGAGCCGGCGGGCGAGCTCGCGGGTGAAGAGGATGTTGCACAGCTTCGAGCGCGCGTAGACCGCCTGCCAGGCGTAGCGGGCGCGGCTCTGCAGATCGCTCAGGTCCAGGGCCTTGGCCTGGGCGTGGTTCGCCGAAGACACCGTCACGACCCGCGCGGGCGCCGAGGCCTTGAGCAGATCGAGCAGCTCGGTCGTGAGCACGAAGGGCGCCAGGTGGTTGACGGCAAACGTCAGCTCGTAGCCGTCCGCGGTCTCGATCCGCCGGTCGGTGGCGATCCCGGCGTTGTTGATGAGCACGTCCACCCGGTCGGTCTGCGCGCGGATCTCGGCGGCCAGGCCGCGGACGGCGTTGACCGACGACAGATCAGCCAGCAGGGGCACGAGATCCGCGCCGGGCTGCGCCGCTCGGATGGCTGCGAGGGCGGCGTCCAGGCGGTCGGCGTCGCGGCCGCACGCCAGCAC
>JAUHVS010000024.1 GCA_030424955.1 bacterium
ACCCCTATCGCAACCCTGTGACGTACTTCGACTTGCTGATCGAGCGCCTGCAGGCCCTCTCGCGGTAGGGTGGGGCGTCCCCCGCCCCGCTGCCCGAGAGGCCCATGCCGACCCCGACGACCGACCCCCGCGTTCTGTACTTTGGTGATCCCCAAGGGGCCCTGGCGCTCCTCGACCGCGGGCTGCCGCTGGTGGGCGTCGTGCACGGCCGCCGCGGCGGGCCGGGCTGGCAGCGGCTGGTGCCCCGGGTGCGCGCCCTGCCCCGCTGGATGCGGCCCGATCTCGACGATCCCGCCGTGGTCGCTGAGCTGGCGGCGCTGGCGCCCACGCTGCTGGTCAGCGGGTTCTTCCCCCGGCGCATCCCCGAGCCGGTGCTGGCCCTGGCGCCCGGCGTGAACGTGCACCCCAGCGACCTGCCCCGCTGGCGCGGCCCCGATCCCGCCTACTGGGCCATCGTGAGCGGCGACACCCACACCGCCGCCTGCGTGCACGATCTGGCCTCGGGGCTGGACGAGGGCGCCGTGCTGCACCGGGCGCCCGTGGCCATCAAGCCCCACGAGAGCGGCGGGGCCCTGGCCGTGCGCATGGAGGCCTTCGCCGCCGAGGTGCTGGGCGACGTCGTGGCCCGCATGGTGGCCGGTGAGCGGTTCACGCCGGTCCCGCAGACCGGCGCCGTCAGCTGGGCGCCGCTGATCGACCCCGACAGCGTGGAGATCGACTGGACCGCCCCCGCCGCCCAGGTGCACTGCCTGGTGCGCGCGGCCTCCCCGGAGCCGGGCGCCTTCACGGGCATCGGGGAGGAGCTGCTGGTGGTGTACTCAGGCCGGCCGGTGGACGCCGGGCGCTTCGCCGCGCTGCCCCCGGGCACCCCCTTCGTGCGCGGCGGCGTGGCCCACCTGCGCTGTGGCGACGGCGCCTACCGGCTGGGCCGGCTGCGCCTGGGCAAGCGGCTGATCACCGGGCGCGTCCTGGCCTCGCTGCTGGTGTAGCAAGTGCTTGAAAACACTGAACAACCACAGGCGAATTGCTTGACCTTTGTTCAGTGTTCGGGTATCATCGGGAAGTTTCGGCCTATGTCTGGGCCGACCGACGATGGAGGCCCGATTTCTCGATGCTGAGCCCCCTCGCCCACGCCCTGCCGGGTGTCCTCCTCGTGGGGCTGATCGTCAGCCCCGCCGCCGCCCAACCCCAGCCCCTGCGCCTGCGCGCAGCGCCGCCCCGATCCGCCGCCCTCCCCCCGCCGGCCGCGCCCCGGCCTGTCGCCACCGTCCCCGTGGGCCCACCGCTGTTCGCCGAGCACCCCGCGCTGCTCGACGCCGTGCGCCGCTTCGAGGGCGGCGCCCCCGC
Organism: bacterium; assembly: GCA_030424955.1. Lineage (GTDB taxonomy): Bacteria > Myxococcota_A > Bradymonadia > UBA7976 > UBA1532 > JACKDL01. The sequence goes on from JAUHVS010000024.1 coordinate 1,348, forward strand.
CCGGGCCCGCACGGCCCTGCTCGGCGCCCGCGAGGCGGCCCCCACCGCCCTGCGCCCCGCCATCGACTACCTGGTGGCCCGCTGCGACCTGCAGCTGGGCTGGCTCGAAGAGGCCGACGACGCCCTGGCCCTGCTCGCCCCTCAGCTGCCCGCGCTCGCCCACCACCTGGCCCTGCTCCGGGCGAAGGCCGCCCTCGACCGGGGCAAGGTGTCCGCCGCCGAGGGGCTGGCCGCGCCCCTGCCCCCGGGCACCGCCGGCGTGTTCGATCTGCACCTGGCGCTGGCCCAGCGGGCCCTCGACGAGGGCCGGCTGTTCTCGGCGCGGGCCTTCGCCGAGCGCGCGGCGCAGTCGGTGTACTGGCAGGGCGATCAGGCCCGGCTGGCGGCCCTGCGCGCCGAGGTCGCCGCCCGCATCCAGCCCGACCCCGCCCGCGACCTGGCCGCGCAGATCGCCCTGTGGCAGGCCTTCCCGCGCACCGACGCCGGGCAGGCGGCCTTCCGCGCGCTGCTCGCGGCCGACTGGCCCGCCCCGCTCACCGCCGAGGCCCTGCTCGACGCCCTGGACCGCCACGCCCGGCGCAGGGGGCGCCTGTGGCGGCTGGTGGTGGACGCCGGCGAGGCCCGCTTCGGCGACGCGCTGCGCGGCCTCGCGGCCTACGCGGCCCTCGCCCGGCAGCCGAGCCGCTGGGCGCGGCGCACGCTGACCGACGCCGCCGCCCTGCTGGCGAGCACGCCGCCCCCCGCCCCCGCGCTGGTGCGCCGCGTCCACCTGCTGCAGGCCCGCGCCGAGCGCCGGCTGGGCCGCGTGGACGCCGCCCTCGCGTACTACGGCCAGGCCGCGCAGGCCGGCCCCAGCGACCGCCTGCGGGGCCGCGCCGCCCTCGAGGGGGGCCACCTGGCCCGCAAGCTCAACCGGGTGCAGGGCGCCGACGGGCTGCTCGACCTCGCCGTGGCGCAGCTCGACCCCGTACAGGACGCCGAGGCCCGCGCGGCCGCCCTGTGGGCCCGCGGCTGGACCGCCTGGCGCGCAGGGGACTGGGCCGCCGCCGACCGCCACTGGGCCACCCTCACCGACGCCCACCCGATGGTGCAGGACCACAGCCGGCGCACCTACTACGAGCGCGCCCTGTACTGGCGCGCGGCGGCCTGGGCCGAGCTCGGCCGCGTGGACGAGGCGCGGCGCCAGTGGCGCTTCGTGCGCGACCGCTTCCCCTTCTCGTACTACGCGGTGCTGGCCCACCACCGCCTGCCGGACGCCGGGCCCTGGGCGCCCGCCGATCCCCTCGACGCGCCCGCCCCGCCCGCCGCCGTGCCCGCGCAGCACGCCGACGCCGTGTGGCTGTGGCAGCTGGGTCTGGTGCGCGACGTGCGCAACACCCTGCGCCACCGCCTGAACCTGGGCGCGCTGGGCCGTGGCGTCACGCCGCTGCTCGCCGCCGCCTACCGCGCCCGCAACGACTGGTTCCGCAGCCACTGGGTGGTGCAGTACACCGATCCGCTGGACGTGCCCCCCGTGGGCGAAGACCGGCTGCGCTGGCTGGCCGCCTACCCGCAGCCCTACGCCGACGCCGTGCGCCACCAGGCCAAACGCCACGGGGTCGATCCGCTGCTGATCTGGGCCGTGATGCGCCAGGAGAGCGGCTTCCGCCCCCGCGTGGGCAGCTCGGCCGGCGCGCAGGGCCTGATGCAGCTGCTGCCCGCCACCGCCCGCGGCATGTCGCGCCGCCTGAAGGAGCGCCGCGCGCCCAGCCTGGCCGCCCTGCGGCAGGTGTGGCCCAACATCCACTACGGCGCGGCCTACCTGGCCCGGCTGCACAGCCGCTACAAGGGCCACCTGGCCCTCACCCTGGCGGCCTACAACGCCGGGCCGGGCAACGTGGACGACTGGCTGGACCGCTTCGGCGATCTGCAAGGCGACGCCTTCGTCGAGGAGATCCCCTTCAACGAGGCCCGCGGCTACGTGCGCAAGGTGCTGCGGAGCTACGCGGTGTACCAGGCGCTGTACCGCCCCGCCGGCGGGCCGTGGACCCTGCCCCCGCCCCAGGGCCACCGGCCGGGCCCCGACGCCGTGGCCGAGCGCTGATCGCGTCGGCCCGGGCCGCTCAGGGGCCGCTCAGGGGCCGATCTCGCCGGGCGGTGGGGTCGGCGGCGCCGGCGCCCGCCAGCCAAAGGCCGCCACCGGCGCCGTCTGGCCGCGGATGGCCAGCGGACCGACGGACTCGAGCCCGGCCAGCGTCCCCACCGGCCCGTCGGTCGCCGCCACCCAGCGGGCCGCGTCCACCACGTCGGCGCTGCACAGCCCCTCGAAGGGGTGGGCCTTGGTGGCGGCCTCGAGGCGGCTGGCCAGGTTGACCGTGCCCCCCGTGACCGTGAACTCCATGCGGTCGGGGCTGCCCACCGGCCCCGAGATCACCGGGCCCACGTGCACGCCCACGCCGTGGCGCAGCGGGGGCAGGCCGTCGGCCACGCGGTCGCTGTTGTGCGCCTGCAGCGCCGCGCTCATGGCCTGCCCGCAGGCCAGGGCCTGCGCCGCCGCGCGGTTCGGCTCGGCGTCGTCCATGAACACCGCCATGATCGCGTCCCCGATGAACTTGTCGACGTGACCCCCGTGGGCCTCGATGACCCGCACCATCACCCGCAGGTAGCCGTTCAGCTCCGCGAGCAGCACGGCGGGATCGGCCGCCTCCGCGATGCGGGTGAAGTCGCGCAGATCGCTGAAGAGCACCGCCGCGATGCGCCGGCGGGGGGCCAGCGCCTCGCCCGACAGGGCCTGGGCGAGCACCTCGGGGGCGACCATGCGGCCCAGCACCTCGCGGCCGCGGCGGGCCACCAGCGCCGCCTGCGCGCCGTGCATCACCAGGCTGCGGGTCCAGAACGTGCTCACCACCGCCACCCCGCCGGCGGCCACGCACACGATGCCCGCCATCGCCAGATCCCCCTGGTGCACGGGGCCGCGGCCGTTGAGCTGCCAGTCCAGGGCCAGCAGCCCGAAGAAGCCCCCCAGGTTGGCCGCCGCCCCCAGCAGCGCCGGGCCCCAGCGCACGCGCACGCCCAGGGCGGCGGTGCTGGCCAGGAAGATGTAGCCGTCGGGCTCGTAGATCAGCGCCCGCACGCCCGGCTGGGCCCACAGCACCGACGGCAGCAGGATCCCCGTCACCGCCACGGGGTCCACCAGCGCGCTGACCCACGGCAGCCAGCGCCGGCCCCCGCCGCGCACGACCCAGGCGGTGATGCCCAGGGCCACCACCGTGGCCACCCCCCACGCGAAGTAGGTGAACACGGCCTGGCTGGTCTCGCGCAGGATGCGCTCGTCCATCACCACGCCCAGGCGCAGCCCCGCCAGCGCCAGCACCAGCAGCCGCACGCCCGCCAGCAGCCGCTCGCCCGCGTAGGCCCGCCCCTGCAGGAAGCGGTAGACGAGGCCGTCCAGATCCTGCGCGCTGCTCATCGCAGGATCGCCCACACCGGCGCGTGATCGTCGCTCCAGGCCACCGGCGGGCGGTCCATGCGCGGCGGCGTGCGCGTGCCGTCGGCGATGGCCGGGTCCAGCAGCACCGCCGGATCCCGGGACAGCAGCATCCAGTCGCTGCGGTAGGCCCCCACCGGCGACGTGCTGCGGGCGCTCACGAAGGCCCAGGCCAGCCCCTGCGCGGCGGCGTGGTGGCGCACCACCCGGGGCAGATCGGCGTGGCGGTTGCTCACGTTCACCGCCAGCACCCCGTCGGGGCGCAGGTGGCGCAGGTAGAGCTGCACGGCCTCGGCGGTGATCAGGTGCGTGGGGATGGCGTCGCCGCTGAAGGCGTCCACCGCCAGCACCGCAAACCCCTGATCTGCTTCACGTTCCAGGCTGAGCCGGCCGTCCCCCAGGGCGACGTCGATGGTGGCGGGGCTGTCGCTCAGGAAGGTGAAGCGCTCGCGGGCCACGTCCACCACCGCGGGGTTGATCTCGTAGAAGCGCATCACGTCGCCGGGGCGCCCGTAGGCCGCCAGGGTGCCCACGCCCAGGCCGATCACGCCCACCCGCCGCGGCCCCCCCGGGCGGCCCAGCGCGCGGCCGATGCCGCTGTCGGGCACGAAGTACGCGGTGGGCTCGCGGCGCCGCTCGGGGTCGAGCCACTGGAAGCCGTGGCTGATGCGGCCGTCGAGCAGGTGGCGGATGGCCGCCGAGCGCTTCTTGGGCACGAAGTCGCGGATGTGCAGCGCGCCGAAGAAGGTGCGCCGCAGCTCGGCCCCGCCCCGCAGGCGGTGCCACACCGGCAGGGCGAGCCAGATGGCCAGCGCCACCGCGAAGCCCACGGTCAGCAGCCGCGGCCCCTCGCGGGGCGCCGTGCGCGGCAGCCCCCGGTACCAGGTGTGCGCGAACACGCCGAAGGCGAACAGCAGGGTCAGGGGCAGCTCCACCGGCAGGGGCAGCAGCCACGGCCCCACCACCCCCGCCAGGCCGCCGCCCAGGGCGCCGCCGGCCGACATCCACAGGTAGAACCCTGTGAGGTGCGCCGGGCCCGGGCGCGCCCGCACCAGCTCGCCGTGCAGCAGCAGGCAGCCCAGAAACAGCGCGCCGCAGTAGCCCGAGAGCTGCGCCCACCAGGGCGCGCGGTAGCCCACGTTCTGCAGCACCGCCAGGCCCACCAGCGCCAGCAGGAACAGCGGCCCGAACACCCGCCGGGGGGTCCAGCGCGGATCGGCGAACACCAGGATGAAGGTCAGCAGGTACAGGCCCAGGGGCACCACCCAGAACAGCGGCGTGACGCTCAGATCCTCGCTGATGGCCTGGCTGACGGTGACCAGCAGCGCCGAGCCCGCCGCCGAGAAGGCCAGCCAGCGGCCCCGATCCCCCGGCGCGGGGGCGGGCCCGCCGGTGGCCGCCGGCGCGGCGTCGGCGTGCCGCGTGGGCCACAGGGCCGCGGCCAGCACCAGCGCGTACACCCCGTAGGCCACCGACCACAGGTGGGTCTGGGCCCGCGCGCCCCACAGCGGCGCCACCACGAGCGGGTGCAAGACGATGGCGACGAGGCTGCCCAGGTTGGACCAGGCGTAGAGCCGGTAGGGCCGCGCCCGCGACTGGGCCGCCGCCCGGGCCTGCACCAGGGGGGCGGTGGCGGCGAGCAGCGCGTAGGGCAGGCCCACCGTCACCGCCAGCAGCCCCAGGATGTGCAGCACCGGCAGGCTCGGATCGGCGGGCCGCCACGCGGCGTCGGGGGTGATGGGCAGCAGCACCAGCGACAGCGCCACCAGGCCCAGGTGCACGAACACGCCGCGGCCGCCCAGGCGCCGCTCCAGCCACCAGGCCCAGGCGTAGCCGGCCAGCAGCGCGGTCTGGAAGAACATGAGGCTGGTGGTCCACACCGCCGGCGCGCCGCCGAACCACGGCAAGATCGCCGCAGCGATGATGGGCTGGACCAGGAAGACCAGCGCCGCACCCAGGGTGGTCGCGAGGGGGAGCACGCCGTGCACGGTAGAGCCAGCCCGCGGCCGCTGTCGACGGCGGCGGCGCCGCGGGCGTATTCTGGCGGCCATGCTTCGCCGCCTTGCCTTCGTCGGGGCCCTGGCCCTGGCCGGGTGCGCCCGCCCCGATCCGGGCCCCCCGCCCCCCGCGGCCGCGCCGACCCGCGCTGCGGTCCCGTCCGCCGCGACCCCGGCCAGCGTCCCGGCCAGCGCCCCGCAGGCGGCGGCGCCCCAGGTCTTCCAGGCCCAGCTGATGGGCACCCCGTGGGCGCTGACCCTGGCCGGGGCCTCGCCCGCGCAGGCCCGCGCCGCCGCCGACGCCGCCTTCACCGAGATCGCCCGCCTCGAGGGCCTGCTGAGCGAGTGGCGCCCCGGCAGCGAGATCAGCCGGATCAACGCCGCGGCCGGACAGGCGGCTGTGGCGGTGGGCCCCGAGGTCTTCGAGGTCGTGCGCACCGGCCGCGCCCTGGGCGAGGCCACCCGCGGCGCCTTCGACATCACCTGGGCCGCCCTGCGCGGGCTGTGGGACTTCAAGGCCGCCCTGCCCCGCCTGCCCACCCACAGCGCGTTGGCCGCCGCCGTCGCCCACATCGACTACCGCCAGGTGATCCTGGACCCCACCGCCCGCACGGTGCGGCTGGCGCGGCCCGGCATGGCCGTGGGCCTGGGCGGCATCGCCAAGGGCTACGCCATCGACCGCGCCGCGCAGATCCTGCGGGCCAAGGGGCTGACCGCCTTCATCGTGGACGGCGGGGGCGACCTGTACCTCGCCGGCGAGAAGGCCCCCGGCGTGCCCTGGCGGGTCGGCGTGCGCCACCCGCGGGCCGATCGCCTGCTGAGCCAGGTGGCCGCCGGCGACGCGGCGGTGGTGTCGAGCGGCGACTACGAGCGCTTCTTCGAGCTCGGCGGCCGCCGCTACCACCACATCCTGGATCCCGCGACCGGCCTGCCGGCCGACCGCAGCGTGGCCGTCACCGTGCAGGCCCCCACGGCCATGCGCGCCGACGCCCTGGCCACCGCCCTGTTCGTGCTGGGCCCCGCCGAGGGGCTCGCCGTCGCCCGCCAACAGCCGGACGTCGAGGCCGCCATCCTGGCCCCGGACGGCACCATCCACACCACCGACGGGCTGCGCGCAGCGTTCCCCGCCCGGTGGCGCGACTGAGAGGACCCCTGCCATGGCGCTCCTGATCCGTGTCGAGGGCCAGCCGCCCCAGCGCTTTGCGGGCGCGGTGATCCACCTCGGCCGCGCGCCCAGCAACGACCTGCCCGTGGCCGACAGCCGCGTGTCGTCGCGCCACGGCCGCCTGGTGCGGCGGGGCGAGGGCTACGCCTACGAGGACCTGGGCTCGCGCAACGGCTCGATGATCGAGCGCGCCGGCGAGCGCCACGTGGTGGTGCCGGGCGAGCCCATGGCGGTGCACGCGGGGGACCGGCTGCTGCTCGGCGACCTGCACGCGCCGGTGGTCTTGAGCATCGAGTCCGCCCCCCTGGCGGCCGCGGGCGGCGAGACCCAGGGCACCATCGTGGCCCACCGCGCCATCGGCGGCGCGGGCGACGGCGCCGATCCGGCCACCCTGCGCGCGCTGTTCGCGCTGCTGAGCGATCTGACCGGGCAGGTCACCCCCGAGCCGGTCATCGCGCGCATCCTCGACGCGGCCCTCGAGCGCTTCCCCCACGCCCGCGGCGTCGCCCTGCTGCAGCGCGACGGCGGCGGCGAGTGGACGGTGGTGGACGCCCGCGACCGCGCCCCCGGCCCGCCCCTGCGCCCGGGCCCGGCCCTGGTGGACCAGGTGATCCAGGGCCGCCAGGTGGTGGCCTTCGTGCCCACCCCGGGCGATCCCGCCGAGGCCGCCGACATCGTGGGCGGCGCCGTCGCCCCGCTGCTGTCGGGGGGCGAGGCCATCGGGCTGATCTACGCCGACAGCCGGGTGCGGCCCTTCCACGATGACGACCTCGCCTGGCTGGGCGTGGTGTCGGCCCACGCGGCGGCCCACCTGATCAGCGCGCGCCGGTTCCACGCCCTCGACCACTCGGCCCGGCAGCTCGCCGCCGAGAACCAGTCGCTGAAGAAGGCCGCGCAGCTCCCGCGCCCCATCCTGGGCAGCAGCGCCGCGCTCACCCACGCCCTGAAGCAGCTCGAGCGCGTGGCCGCCACCCACACCTCGGTGCTCATCACCGGCGAGACCGGCACCGGCAAGGAGCTCGCCGCGCGCTACCTGCACGTGCACAGCCGCCGGGCCGACGGCCCCTTCGCGCCCATCAACTGCGGCGCCCTGCCCGAGGAGCTGCTGAACAGCGAGCTGTTCGGCCACCGCAAGGGCGCCTTCACCGGCGCGCAGGCCGACCGCAAGGGCCTGTTCGAGGCCGCGGCGGGCGGCACGGTGCTCCTCGACGAGATCGGCGAGATCAGCCCCGCCGTGCAGGTGCGCCTGCTGCGGGTGCTGCAGGAGCGCGAGGTGCAGCCGGTGGGCGCCGTGCGCCCCGTGCCCGTGGACGTGCGCATCCTCGCGGCCACCCACCGCGACCTGAAGGCCGAGGTGGACGCCGGCCGCTTCCGCGAGGACCTCTACTACCGCCTGAGCGTGTTCCCGGTGCGCCTGCCGCCGCTGCGCGAGCGCGAGGACGACATCAGCCTGCTCGCCGAGCGCTTCCGCGAGCTGGCCTGCGCCCGCCACGACCGCTGGGTGGGGCCCTTCACGGCCGCGGCCCTGGCCGCCCTGCGGGCCCACCCGTGGCCGGGCAACGTGCGCGAGCTGGAGCACGCCATCGAGCGCGCGCTGATCCTCACCGACGACGGCGAGCCCATCGGGGTCGAGGCGCTGCCCGCAGCCGTCACCGGCGCGCCGGCCGTGGCCCCGGCCGCGTCGAGCGACAGCCTGCCCGAGGGCCCGCTGAAGGACGTTCTGGCGGTGCTCGAGGAGCAGCTCGTGCGCCGGGCGCTGACCCAGCACGGGGGCAACCGGACCCACGCCGCCGACGCCCTGGGCATCAGCCGGCAGGCCTTGCAGGTGAAGCTGGCCAAGTGGCGCGAGCGGGACGGCTGAGGGCGGCTTGAGCCCGCTCAGCCCGGGGCCGCTGGGCTGAGATCAGGGCGCCTCACCGGCGATCCAGCGGCGCACGGCCTCAAAGTCGTCATCGCCCACCGCCCACACCGCGCCGCCGGGGTGCGGCGCCTGCGCGGTGGCCGCCTGCAGCAGCCGGCTGCCGGCCGGGTTGGCCCCGTCGATGAACTGCTGCACGTCGTCGTAGTTGGCCGCGACCGCCTCGGGGATGGCCCCCGGCCCCAGCCGGAAGAAGCCGTCGTTGGGGATGGGGTTGCCCTGGTGGCAGCCGGGGCCACAGCTCGCCTGCAGCCGCGGATCGATGGCGCCCGCATAGACCGTGCGGTCCGGCGGGCCGACGACGGGCCCCTGGTCGGGGCGCGGGCCCTGATCGATGGGGCCGCCGTCGGGGCGGGGCCCCACATCGCCCGGCGGGCCACCGTCCACCGGCGGCGCCATGTCCACCACGGCCAGGTCGGGGCGCTCGCCGCGGCCCTCGAAGAGCCACAGCCACGACAGGATGCGCTCGTCGGCCACCGTGGGGGTCGCGGCGCTCCAGATCACGGGGTGGTTGGCGGCCCCGCGGCCGAACTGCACCAGCGCGGTGGCCTCGGCGCTCATGCCCGCGGTGAAGTCCACGAGGTCCTGCCAGCTCGCCTCGACCCGGGCGCCGTCCAGGGTCGCGCCCGTGTACAGCCGCCAGCGGCCGTCTCCGGGGGTGACCCCGGCCTCGCGCTGGCCGTCGGCGTGGCACTGGCCGCAGTCGACCTCGAGCCGCAGCCGGAACTCCCGGGTGTAGAGGGCGCGCGGATCACCCGCGACCTGCCGGTCGATGCACTCCCCCGCAAAGCAGGTGGTGCGCTCGGGGCACTGGCGATCGCTCAGGCACAGCGGATCGGGCTGGCAGGCCGAGGCCAGCAGCGCCGCGCCGGCGGAGGCGATGAGGGCGTGGAGGGTGCGCATGGGCCGACGGTACGGGCCGGCCCCAGCGGGGTCAATCTGCGCTGGCCTCGTGGGTGACCGTGATCACGGTGCGGATCCCGCCGCGCACATAGAAGTCGCCCTCGATGGTCATCTTGCGCGGCGCCGTGAGCGCCACCAGATCGTCGAGCAGGCGGTTGGTGACCGCCTCGTGGAAGTGGCCCTCGTCGCGGAAGCTCCACAGGTAGAGCTTCAGGCTCTTGAGCTCCACGCAGCGCGCGTCCGGCACGTAGCGGATGCGGATGGTGGCGAAGTCCGGCTGGCCCGTCTTGGGACACAGGCAGGTGAACTCGGGGCACTCGAAGAAGATCTCGTAGTCCCGGGCCGGGTTGGGGTTCGGGAAGAACTCGAGATCCTTGCTGGGCTGGGTGGACATGGGCCTCTCCTGGTCGACGAAAGCGCGGGAGCATACGGACCTCGCCAGCGCCGGCAAAGGATGTTCCGGCGCGCCGCAGGTCGCGCGCGGCTTGGCCCCGGCGACCCACGGGCGGCCGACGGGAGGGCCGTTCGGCAACCTGCTAGACTGTGGCGATGCCGCCCACCGCCTCTGCGCCCCCCCGACCCAGCGCCTGCCGGCGGCCCGCGCTGTGGGCCCTGCTCGCCCTCGCGCTGGTCGGCTGCGGCGCCTTCCCGGTGCCCTCCGCGCCCGCCCCGACGCTGTGGCACGTCACCACATCGGACGGCTGGCAGATCGCCCTGCACCGCCTCGACCCGCCCCCCGGCGCCCCCGCCCGGCGCGCGCCGGTCATCGTCTGTCACGGCATCGCCAGCAACCGCTACAACCTCGACATCACGCCGTCGGCGAGCCTGCCCCGGGGCCTCGCGCAGGCGGGCTACACCGTGCACATGCTGGAGCTGCGCGGCGGCGGCGAGAGCGAGCAGCCCGGCTGGTTCAGCGACCACCAGTGGACCTACAGCTTCGACGACTACGTGCTGCAGGATCTGCCCGCCGCCATCGAGGCGGTCGCGGCGCAGAGCCCCAGCGGGCAGGTGCACTGGGTGGGCCACAGCATGGGCGGCATGGTGCTGTACGGGTACCTGCAGCGGGTGGGCAACGGGCGCATCCGCTCGGCCACGGCCCTGGGCTCGCCGCCCTACGCCCCCACCCACCTGGCGAGCCTGCGGGCCGTCGCGGCCCTGTGGCCCCTGGCCCGCGCCCTGTTCACCCGCGCCCCGTCGGGCAGCCTGGGCGCGCTGGGCGCCCCCGTCGCGGCCCCCGCCCGCGACCCGCTGCTGCACGTGCTGTGGAACCCCGACAACCTGGCGCCCGCGGTGGCCCGGCGCCTCGCCGCCCACGCCACCGAGGACATCAGCACCGTGGCGGTCGGGCAGCTCGTCGACAGCGGCCCGGCCCGCCGCCTGCGCAGCGCCGACGGCCGGTGGGACTACACCGCCAACCTCGCGCGCATCACCGCCCCGCTGCTGCTGGTGGCCGGCGCCGCCGACGCCCTGGGCCGGCCGGCGCTGCTGATGCAGGTGTATGACGCCATCGCCAGCGCCGACCGCCAGGTGCGGGTGTTCGCCCGCGCCCACGGCGACCGCCACGACTATGGCCACCTGGATCTGGTGGTGGGCGACGCCGCCGCCGCCGAGGTCTTCCCCGTGGTCGCCCGCTGGATCGACGCCCATGACTGAGCGCCGGACGCCCCAGCGGCCGCTGGCCCTCTGGCGCGCGCTGCCGCTGCTGCTGTGCCTCTGGGGGGCCCGGGCGGTCGCCGCCCCCGAGGTCCCACCCGCGCCCGAGGCCATGCCCGTGGTGTGGGTGGCCGACGTGGGCCTGGCCCCCGAGGCCGCGGCGCTGCCCCCGCGCGCCGGCGGCCTGCTCGGGCGGCTGCGCCGGGCGGGGTTTGCGCCCGTCGCGCTGCCCCTGCCCGACGGCCCCGAGCTGGCCGCGGTGGCGCACACCCTGCGCGACCAGATCACCGCCCGGCTGGGCGAGCGCCCGTTCTTCGCCATCGGCCACGGCCTGGGCGGCACCGCGCTCGCCGCCGCCGCGCCCGATCTGCCGGGCCTGCGGGGCTGGGTGGGGCTGGGCGCGCCGCTGGGCCACGGCGGGGCGACGGGGGCCGCGCAGGCCTGGTTCGCCGCCGTCGCCCGCGCGCCGCAGGCCGGCTGGCCCACCTGGGGGGCCGCGCGCTTCGCCGGCCAGCCGCTCTCCCGGCTGCTGATGACCCGCCCCGGCCTGCGCCCCGACCTGCGCGCCGCGTGGCTGGCCCAGCCGGTGCCCCCGATCCCCGCCGCGCTGTTGGCCGCCGTCGCCGCCGCCCAACAGGGCCCCACGCCGCAGGCGAACGCAGGCCTGCGGGGCCTGGCGGCCCGGCCCGACGTGCCGGTGCTGGCGGTGATGGCGGTGGCCGACGGCCTGTGGCCCGTGTGGCAGTGCGATCCGGTGACCTTGGGGCTCACCCGCGCCGCGGGCGAGGCCACCGTCGCCCGCCGGGTGCTCACCCGCGCCGACGGCACGCCCGAGCTGGGCCACCTGGATCTGCTGATCCACCCCGCGGCCCTCGACCACGTGCACGATCCGGTGGTGGCGACGCTGCGGGGCTGGGTGGCGGCGGCGGCCGAGGCCCAGGCGCTGCGCGGTCAGTGACCGGCGGCTAGAACAGCCGGCTAGAACAGCAGGGCGGCCAGGCGGCGGCGGTAGGTGGTGGTGATGGGATCGTCCGTGCCCACCAGGTCGAAGATCGACAGCAGGGCCGCGCGGCCGCCGTCGTCCTTGTAGGCGCGGTCCTCGCCCACGACCTTCAAGAACGCCTTGCAGGCGGCGTCCAGATCGCCGCGGGTGGCGTGGGTGGCGCCCAGGCTGTACCAGGCCGCCGCGTCGCTGGGGTTGGCTTCGACCCGGGCGGTCAGCTCGACCAGATCCCCCGCGTCCTCGGCGAACTTCGCGAACTCCAAGATGCGCTCGCCCTGGGTCCGCACGGGCAGGCCCTCGGGCAGCTTCTGCACCCACGCCTCGGCCGCCTCGATCTCGCCCAGGCCCACGGCGCAGCGCGCGAGGCCCAGGATGGCGTCGGTGTTCTCCTCGTTGAGCGACACCACCTCGACGTAGTGCTCGTAGGCGTCCTTGAGGCGGCCCTCGGCGTAGGCCGCGTCGCCCAGCGCCATCGGATCGTCGGCCACCGGCGGCAGGTGCTTGTCGAGCAGCTCGCGGATCTGGGCCTCGGGCTGGGCGCCCATGAAGCCGTCCACCGGCTGGCCGCCCACGAAGAGCAGCACCGTCGGGATGGACTGGATGCGGAAGATGCTCGCCACCTGCTGGGCGACGTCCACGTTGACCTTCGCGAGCTCGAAGCGGCCCGCGTACTCGGCGGCGAGCTTCTCGAGGGCCGGCGTGAGGCTGCGGCAGGGCCCGCACCACTCGGCCCAGAAGTCCACCAGGACCGGCACCTCGAGGCTGCGGCGCATGACCTGCGCCTCGAAGTCGGTGTCCACGACGTCTTTGATGTAGGGGCTGTTGGCCATTGTGAGGCGCTCCCGGCAGGGGGGTCTGGAAGATCCGCCCCACCCTAGGCACGGGTCACGCCACGCGCAACCGGCGCCGACGCGCCTCGGCGGCCCCCACCCAGCGGTGGGCGGGGCCGCGGGCCGCGGATCAGGCGCGGTAGACGGTGACCTTGTCCATGGCCACCGGCTGGTGGGGGCGGTCGCCGGCGCCGCGGGGCAGGGCCACCATCTGCTTGAGCACGTCCATGCCCTCGACCACCTCGCCGAAGATGGCGTGCTTGCCGTCGAGCCAGGGGGTCGCGACCTCGGTGATGAAGAACTGGCTGCCGCCCGTGTTGGGGCCGGCGTTGGCCATGCTGAACAGGCCGGGGCGGTCGTGGCGCAGGCCCGGGGCGAACTCGTCCTTGATGGCGTAGCCGGGGCCGCCGGTGCCGCGGCCGTCGGGGCAGCCCGCCTGCACCATGAAGTTGGGGATCACCCGGTGGAAGATGATGCCGTCGTAGAAGGGCTTGCCGCTGATCTTGCCCGAGGCCAGGCCCACGAAGTTGGCCACGGTCTTGGGGGCCTCGGCCTCGTACATGCGGCCCTTGATGGTGCCCAGGCGGGTCTGAATCTCGACGTACAGGTCGCCCTCGCCGGGGACGTCGATGGCGGGGGGATCCATGAGCTGCTTGCTGCGACCGAACATAGGGGACCTCGTCTGGGGATCGGGTTGAGTTTCGAGCGCCGGCAGTTTGAGCCACGGCCCGCCGTTCAACAACCCCCCGCGCGCCGCCAGCCCCCCGCCCTGCGCCCCGGCGCCGTCACCGCCCGGTGACAGCGGGCACCCGGGGGACACCGCCTGAGCCACCGCAGGCGCCCTACGAGGTGGTTTGCGCTGGCACGTGCCTTGCGGTACTCATCGCCGCCTCTGGCACTCTGCCACAGGCAACATCACCCCGGGCGAGCCCGCTCGCCCCCATCGCGCCAAGAGGAGGCTGCATGTCCCTTCCCGTCGACATGACCTTCCGTGACATGACCCCCAACGACACCTTGCGTGGGTTGTGCGAAGAGCAGGTCGAGCGACTGGGCCGGCACTACCCCGAGCTGCAGCGCGTCGAGGTCACCCTCGCCAACCCCCACCGCCACCAGGAGCACGGCCACGTGGTGCACGTGCACCTCATCGCGCACGTGCCCGGGGCGAAGAACGTGGTGGTCACCCAGGACAGCGACGATCCCAAGTACCAGCAGGCCGACGCCGCGCTCCGCGACGCCTTCCGCACCATGGAGCGCCAGCTCAAGGTGTGGAGCGACAAGAAGCACAACCGCGTCAAGCGCCACGAGCCCTGAGGGCCCCCTGAGGCCCTGGCCGCGGGCCTGAGCCCCGCTGGCCCTCGCCCCGCCGCGCGCCGCCCCTGCGGCCGCGCACCCCGGGGCTGACTTCCCGCCTGCAACCGGCTATGGTCCGGCCGCAGCGTGCTGCGCCTGCTGGCGCGGTGCGCGCGCACCCACCCACCGCCGAAGGAATCGCCGTGGCCGAACCGGACCTGACCGGAGGACGCGCCGAGCGCGCCCCCTACCGGGAACTCACCGTCGCCGCCGTCGTCGTCGGGGTCGTGATCGGCGCGATCATGACCTCGGCGTTCGTCTACGTGGCCCTCAAGCTCGGCTTCGGCCTCGCGGGGTCCACGGTGGCCGCCATCTTGGGCTTCGCGGTGCTGCGCGGCGTGCTGCGCAAGGGCAGCATCGTCGAGAACAACATCAACCAGACCGTGGCGTCGGGGGTGAACAACGCGTCGTCGGGGGTGGCCTTCACCCTGCCGGCGCTGTTCATCCTGGGGCAACAGGACCCCACCATCGCCAACTTCGAGGTGCTGCCGATCATGCTGTCGGCGCTGGCCGGCTCGTTTCTGGGGATCGTGTTCATCATCCCGCTGCGCAAGCAGATGATCGAGCTGGAGCGCCTGCGCTTCCCCTCCGGCATCGCCGTGGCGACCCTGCTCAAGAGCCCCGGCGCCGGGGCCCGGCAGGCGAAGCTGCTCCTCGGCGGCTTCGCGGTGGCCACCGCCTTCCACGTCTTCGTGGAGCTCGGCGCGCTCCCCCAAGAGCTCGACATCGGCGCCGCCCTGGGCGTGCCTGCCTACATCCCCATCGCGGTGGGCGTGTCCTTCGCCTCCATCGGCGCCGGCCTGCTCTCGGGCTCGGGCGGCCTGCCCTTCGTGTTCGGCGCGCTGCTGGCGTGGTGGGTCATCAGCCCCGTCGCCGTGGGCATGGGCTGGGTGCCCACGCCGGCCGACGTCGGCCTCGCAGGCCCCACCGAGGCCTACGAGCAGTTCATCACCTGGGACGTCGGCTACTTCGGCATGCTGCGCCCTATGGGCATCGGGATCCTCATCGGCGGCGCCCTGTCGGGGGTCATCGCCAGCTTCCCCGCCATCCGCGCCGCCCTGAAGGGCCTGAGCATGGCCAGCAAGGCCGGCGGCAGCAGCGACGAGATGAGCAGCCGCGTGCTCTACATCGGCGTGGCCCTGGCCATGGTGGTGCTCTTCGGCGCCGCCCTGCTCTCCAGCCCCGACGTGGGCGTCGGCCGCGCCCTGCTCATCGCCCTGGTGGGCACCTTCTGGCTCGCGCTGGCGGGCCTGATCGTCGCCCAGGCCACCGGCATGACCGACATCTCGCCCATCTCGGGCATGTCGCTCATCGGCGTCACCCTCATGTTCTTCCTGTCGGGCGGCAACGTGGTCGCGTCCATCATCCTGGGCGTGGCGGTCAGCATCGGCATCGGCCAGTGCGCCGACATGATGAGCGACCTGAAGGCGGGCCACCTCATCGGCGCCCTGCCCCGGCGCCAGCAGCTCGCGCAGTTCTCGGTGGCCTGGATCGGCGTGCCGGTGGCCGTCGGCGTGCTCTACCTGCTGTGGGGCCCCGAGGGCGGCGGCTTCGGCCCGAGCAACCCCGAGCTGTCGGCGCCCCAGGCGTCGGCCCTGGCGGCGATCATCGAGTCGCTGCAGGCGGGCGCGGCGCCCCTCGACAAGTACATCGGCGGCGCGGCCATCGGCCTGGGCCTGGGCATCTACCCCATCGGGGGCCTGGGCGTGCTGGTGGGGCTGGCCATGTACCTGCCCCTGTACATCACCATCACCTACGGCATCGGCTGCGCCATCAACATGGGCCTGGAGCGCAAGTACGGGCTGCGGTGGATGGGCACCACGCTGGTGCCCGTGGCCGCAGGCTTCATCATCGGCGAGGCGCTCACGAGCCTCTCGGCGGTGCTCGTACGCCTGGCGGCGGGCTGAGGAGATCGACCATGAAGAAGGTTGGATTGGCGGTCTTGGTGGTGGGCATCTCGCTGTGCGCGAGCTACGGCGCCCGCCTGAGCCCCGAGATGCGCGCTGAGCTGAGCGTGTCGGGCATGGCGTCCCTGCTGGGGCAGACCGAGAAGGACGCCTTCAAGGCGTGGTGTGCGGCGGGCAAGGGCGCCCCGCAGGCCGAGCGGGACGGCTGCCCGAGCGACGCCCCCCCGAAGGCGGAGGCCGCCAAGCCGGCGGCGGCGAAGGACGCGGCGCCGAAGGCGGCGCCCACCGAGGCCAGCCTCGTCGCCGAGGGCCAGGCGAAGCTGGCGACCCGCCGGGCGGACGGCGCGGGGCTCACCCCCGACCAGGCCAAGGCCCGCGACGCGTGGCTGGCGGCCTTCGAGGCCCAGATCGCCCCGAGCGCCAAGGCGAAGGTGGCCCTGCCCACCCCGCCCAAGCAGCGGGTGACCTCGTGGTTCAGCGAGTCGGGCCTGCCCTTCCTGCTGGGCCTGGCGATGGTGGTGATCGGCGCCGTGCTCGCCCGCAAGGCCGTCAAGGCCGAGGCCCTCAGCGAGGCCCCCCGGGCCGACGGCCGCGGCCCCGTGGACTTCGGGGTGCTGCTCGGCGAGCTGCACGCCGCCGCCGCCGCCCTCGCCACCCGCATGGACGCCGGCGAGACCGCCGAGGCGGCCGCCGAGGCCAAGCTCGCCATCGAGGCCATGCAGCTCGAGCAGTTCGCGCCCCTGGTCGAGGCCCGCTCGAAGCTGCAGGCCCGCTACGGCCTGGCCGGCTTCGCCGAGGTCTTCGGCCCCTTCAGCGGCGGCGAGCGGCGCATCAACCGCGCGTGGTCGGCCCTGGTGGACGACCACTGGCCCGAGGCCCACGACTCCGTGAACCAGGCCGTGGGCAGCCTGGCCGAGGCCCAGGAGGCCCTGGCCCGGGTCATCGCCGCCCAGCGCTGACGGCCCGCCCCCTGGGCTGATCCCCCACCCCCGCCCCCAGGATCTGCGATGCCCCACCCCTTCTTCGACGGCCTCACCGCCCCCCTGCACATCGCCCACCGCGGCGGCGCCGGCTGCGGCCCCGAGAACACGCTGTGGGCCTTCGAGCAGGCCGTACGGGTGCACCGCACCGACTGCATCGAGCTGGACGTGCACGCCACGGCGGACGGCGAGATCGTGGTGTTCCACGACGACGATCTGGACCGCACCACCGACGGCGCCGGGCCGCTGCGGGCCCAGGACTGGGCCAGCCTGCAGCGCCTCGACGCGGGCCACACCTGGACCGCCGACGGCGGCCAGACCTTCCCGCACCGCGGGCAGGGGGTGGGCATCCCCCGGCTCGTGACGGTGCTGCGGGCCTTCCCCGACCTGCCGCTCAACCTCGAGATCAAGCCCGACCGCCCCGAGCTGGCCGCCCCCGTGGTGGCCCTGCTGCGGGCCGAGGGCGCGCTGGATCGGGTGTGCCTCGGCAGCTTCCACGACCGGGTGGGCGCCGCCCTGCACGCCGCCGCGCCCGCGGCCTGCCACTACTACCCCGAGGCCGCGCTGACCGCCTTCGTGATGGCCGCCCTCACCGGCCAGCCCCCCGTGGTGGATCCCCGCTTCTCGGTCATCGACATGCCCCTGAGCCACCAGGGCCTGCGGCTGGTGACCCCCGCCCTGCTCGACGCCGCCCGCGCCCACGACCTGTGGGTGAACGTGTGGACCGTCGACGCCGCCGACGACATGACCGCCCTGCTCGATCTGGGCGTGGGCGGGATCATGACCGACCGCCCCGACCGCCTGCGGGCGGTCCTCGACGCCCGAGGCTGATGCGATGTCTGTTCGGCGCCCCACCGGCCCGCTGAGCCCGCGCCCCGATCTGCCCCTGAGCCCCGGCGCCAGCCTGGGCCCGTACACCGTGCTGCGCCTGCGCGGCGAGTGGCGCATCGGCCACGCCTACGCCGTGCGCGACGGCGACGGCGCCGAGTGGCTGGCCCTGAGCGTGCGCCTCAAGGCCGGCCGCCAGGCCCGCTTCACCGAGTGGGTCGCCGCCGAGGCCGCGCGCTGGCCCACCCGCCCCCACAGCCTGATCCTGCCCCGCGCCGGCGGCGCCCTGGGCCCCGACCGCGGCTACCTGGTGCTGGACGCCTTCGGGGGCGAGTCCCTGCTGCAGCGGGTGCGGCGGCGCGGGGCCCTCAGCGAGCCCGCCGCGGCCCGGCTGACCCGCCAGCTGGCCCAGGCCGTGGCCGTGGCCCACGACGCCGGGCTGGCCCTGGGCGGCCTGCGGCCCACCACCGTGCTGCTCGACGCCGCCGGGCCGCGGCTGCTGAGCCTGGG
>JAUHVS010000798.1 GCA_030424955.1 bacterium
TGTCGTCGGTAGCGCCGTGCCTGAGCGATCCCCGTGGCCCGAGGCGTGGCAGGCGCTGCTGATCCAGCAGCGCGTGGTGGAGGCCGATCCGCTGTTCGCGGTGGTGCCCGAGCGCGACGTCGAGTCCCACCCGGCGTGCGTGACCTGCGGGGTCTGCTGCGCCGTCCCCGGCCTGCGCCCCCTGTCCGCCGCCGAGCTGTGGGCCATCGTCGAGTACCTCGACACCGACCTCGAGACCCTGCGGCGCCACGGGCTGCGCAGAGACATCCCCAACAGCCTGCGCAGCCCCTGCGCGTTCTCGCGCCGCGACGGCGACCGCTGGATCTGCCAGATCTACCCCGTGCGCCCCGACGTCTGCCGCAGCTTCAGCCAGTGCGCGGTGCTGCAAGACGACGGGGCCGACGCCGACGCGCTCATCGCGGCGGCCCAGGCGCGCTGGCGGGTCTGGATCGACCTGATCCCCACCGTTGAGGCCGCGCCGCTGCTGGGCCGGCCGCGGGAGGACAGCTAGCCTTCCCAGGCCACTGTCAGCGCCCTGTGACCCTTCGCCTTGCGCCCACAGGCGCTGTGCAGGTCAACTCGGGCCATGCGCGCCTCACCTCTGCTGTGCCTGCTGGCCCTCGGCCTGACGGGCTGCCTCACCTCTGACATCGCCCCGCTGGTCGAGCCCAACGGCACCGGCGACGGGGCCCTGGATCAGACGGTGTCGACCGATGGCGGCCCCACGCTGGACGGCACCCCCACGCTGGACGGCACCCCCGCCCTCGACGCCACCGCCCCCTTCGACCAGGACGCCCGCGACCAGGCCCCGCCAGCGGACGCCCGCGCGGACGGGGCGGCGTCCCCCGATCTGGGCGCCGACGGCGGCCTCGACGGTGGGGCCTTGGACCTCGCCCTGGCCGACGCCGGCGCGCCCGATCTGGCCGCCCCCGACGCCCACACGCCGCCCGTCGACGCCGGCCCGCCCGCCCCCGACGCCGGGGCCCCGCCCCCGGAGGTGTGCGACGGGATCGATGACGACGGCGACGGCATCTTCGACGAGGGCGCCCCCTGCGTGCTGCCGCTGAGCGACGCGGTGTGCGCGGACGGCGCCTGCGCCATCGGGCGCTGCTTCGCCAACCAGTTCGACCTTGACGAGGATCCCACCAACGGCTGCGAGCGGCGCATGGCGCCCGGCGTCCCCATCGCCCTGGGCCCGGCCCTGGACGGGCCCCGCATCGCCGCGGCCAACGGCGCCTTCGCCGTCGCCTGGGTGGACCCGGCAGGGGATCTGCAGATGGACTGGGGCGACGCCCGGCGCGGCAGCCCCTTCCAC
Source organism: bacterium (assembly GCA_030424955.1). Taxonomy (GTDB): domain Bacteria; phylum Myxococcota_A; class Bradymonadia; order UBA7976; family UBA1532; genus JACKDL01. The sequence goes on from JAUHVS010000798.1 coordinate 1,316, forward strand.
ATGGGCCTGGGCGCCCACCCCGACATCATCTCGGCCGACGGCGTGTGGTACGCGACCCACATCGCCGACGGGCAGTGCCCCGTGCTGCGCCACACCGACGGCAACTTCGTGATCCTGCCCTGCGGTGGGCCCCCCGCGCTGACCAGCCTGGAGGGCCAGGTGGGCCTGCTGCGGGTGGTGCCCGGCGGTCAGCTGCGCTGGGACAACGCCTTCCCCGGCGGGCTCGAGCCCATCACGAGCGCCGAGGGGCCGCGCTACGCCAGCACGGTGCGCCCCGCCGTGTTCGTGCACGACAACGCCCTGCACGCCGTGGTGATGCGCGCGGATGACCCCGCCGCCGCGGTCGTCGTGCGCATCGACCCCGATGACGGGATCTTCGAGACGGGCCGCCGCGTCCAGGGCGACTGGACCGCCGTCGGCCTGGTGATCCGCGGCCTGGATCCCTACGGCGTGCTCGAGGTCAGCCGCCCCGGGGCGGCCACCCGCCTGCGGGGGCCCCTCAACGGCCTCGTGGCCAACGCGCGGCTCAACGGGGGCGGCAGCCAGCTGGGCGAGCTGCCGCTCAGCGCGCCGTCCGGCTTCACCGGCCCCGGGCCCCGGCTGTGGGTCGCGCTGCACGCCCAGGACAGCGATCCCACCATCCTCACCTTCACCCACGTCGTCGGCGACGACGCCCGCACCCTGCCCTACCGGCACTCCAGCTTCGACGGGGCCCGCGACCTGCAGTTCGCCAGCCTGCAGGCCGACGTGGCGATGGCGGTGTTTCGGCGCGAGGGCCGGGCCTACCGGGTGCGCATCGAGCTGCGCTGAGGCCCGGGGCTCACTCGGCCTGGATCGACACCATGGCGGAGACGGCCACGAAGACCGCCGCGCGGCCCCCCGTGGGCATGATCTCGAGCCACTGGCCGCGATCGGCGATCAGCGTGCCGGTTACGCGCCCCTTCAGGTGCTCGACGCGCACGGGCTGGCCCACCAGCCCCGCCAGCGGGCCCGAGCCCGCGGTGGCGTAGCTGCTGCTCGCCGCGGCGGTCAGCGCCCACTGCAGGGTCATGTCGCGGCCCACCAGCGCCACGGCGTCGATCTCGTTCCAGCCGCTCACCCGGGTGGTGTCCAGGGTCACCCGCAGGCGAGCGGCGCGGACGCCCGCCGGCGCCTCCACGGTGAACACCGGCTTCGCCGCCCGGTCCCGGCCCGTCCACAGCACCACGGGGCCGGTGCTGGTCAGGGCCTCGACCCTTGACACCGCCCCCGGGTTGAAGGGCTGGTGGATGCGCACCTCGCTGATCTCGACGGGGCGGTCATAGCCCAGCTCGATCCACTCCGTGCCCACGTCCGCGGCGAGGCTGGCCCAGGCGTTGGGATCGTCGACGCCGACGGTGGCGTTCGGTGGGCCCGTCAGGCGGTCGGCCGACCAGGACGCCCCCCGCCCGGCCACGGGCCGCGCCGCCTCACCGCGCACCACCAGCGCCCCCGGGCCCGCCTGCGCCCCGGGCCCTGCCAGGGCGACGGGCGCCCACGCCACGG
>JAUHVS010000025.1 GCA_030424955.1 bacterium
CGCCGAGGTGCTGACCCAGGCGCTCGAGGCCGGCGCTGACGACTACATCGCCAAGCCGTTCCACGTGGACGAGGTCGTCGCGCGGGTGAAGGCCCACCTGCGCATCGTCGGCTACGCCCGCCAGCTCGAGCAGCGGCAGCGCGACGGCGAGATCCTGGTGGAGATCGGCCAGCGGCTGTCGAGCCAGCTCGACCTGCTGAGCATCCTGCAAGAGGTCACCACCCTCGTGGCCGGCGTCCTCGACAGCGACCGCTGCTCCATCGTGCTCTTCGATCAGGACGGCCCCCACCAGGCGCGGGTGGTGGCCGCCAGCGACGCCGCCGGGCTCACCAACCGGCGCATCGACCTGCGCCGCTACCCCGAGCTGAGCCACGTCGCGCAGACCCGCGCGCCCCTCGTGGTGGGCGACGTCACCCTCGACCCCCTGCTGGACGGCGTGAAGGCGCAGCTGGCCGACGTGGACGTGCGCTGCGTGGCGCTCTTCCCCCTGCTCGAGGCCGGCCGCTGCTTTGGCGTGCTGTTCCTGCGCTCGCACGAGCCACGCGACACCCTGACCGACCGCGAGATGCAGATCGGCCGCATCGTGGCCACCTCCACCGCTGTGGCCCTCACCAACGCCCGGCTCTTCGCCGCGGTGAAGGCCGACGCTGAGCGCCAGAGCCACGCGGCGGCCCTGGTGACGCAGCGGCTGCAGACCATGCAGCGCTACGCCGACTTCTTCGAGAACGCCGCCGACGCGCTGTGCGTCGTGCGCCCATCGGGCCGGCTGATCTACATGAACCGGCGGGCGACGGCGCTGACGGGCCAGAGCGTCAGCGCGGCGGGGGGCCAGCCCCTGGCCGAGGTGTGCGGCGTGGTCGACCGCGCCGCCTTCGACCACCTCTTCGAGCGCTTCCGCGCGGGCGAGCTGTCGGAGACCCACGACGTCGCCGTGCGGGGCGGCCGGCTGTGGAGCCTCAGCGCCGGGCACATCCCCAACGACGACGCCCTGAGCGTCACCGTGCGCGACGTCACCGATCAGCGCCGCAACGCCAAGCTGGCGGCCGTGGCCGAGCTCGCCGGCGCCGCCGCCCACGAGCTCAACCAGCCCCTCACCAGCGTGCTGGGCTACGCGCAGCTCATCGCCCGCAAGGCCCCGCAGGACCCGCTGATCCTGAAGGCTGCGCACACCATCGAGGCCCAGGCCGAGCGCATGGCGGCCCTGGTGAAGCGCATCGGCCGCATCACCCGCTACGAGACCACCGACTACGTCGGCGGGACGCGCATCCTCGACCTGGAGGCCGCGGCGGCGGACCCGGACGGCGACGGCGAGCCGTAGCCACGGCCCCGCCTCAGGGCGGCCTGCCGTTCCGATAACCCATTGATTTGATTGAGTTTAAATCCTCACCCACCGCGCGGCGGGCGCTGCGGCTAGCGCTTGCCCACGGCCAGCCGGGCCACGATCCCCTTCAGATCGGCGGCCGACACGCCGTCGGGATCGCGGTAGTCCGGCGCGATCTCGATGACGGCCTCAAAGGCCGCCCGGGCGCAGGCGTCCTTCTCGGGGGTCTGGGGCAGGCTCGCCAGGCACGCGCGGCCCAGCAGGTAGCGCACCACCGGATCCCCAGGCGCCTTGCCCTGCGCGTCCACCAGCACCGGCCGCGCCGCGTCCGGCCGGCCCAGGCTCACCAGCACCCGCGCCCAGCCGCGGCTCAGGTCGATGCGATCGGGCCACTTGCGGTGGGCGTCGTGCAGCAGGCGCTCGGCCAGGAAGGTGCGATCGGCCCGCAGCAGCACCTGCACCAGGGTCAGCACCAGCGCCGGATCCATCTTCTCGACGTTGAGCCGCTCCGGGTTGGCGGTCACGAAGCGCACCAGCGCCGCGGGATCGTCCGCCAGATCCTGGGGCTTCACGTCGGCCGGCAGCGCCGGCTCAGCGGTGAGGGGCACCAGCTCCCCGCGGGTGGGCGCCACCGTCTCGGGCCCCAGCACGTCATCCAGAGCGGGCGGCGGCCCGGCCACGGCCACGGCCGCCGTCAGCCACACGGCGAGGCTGGCCACCCAGCGGCCACCGCTCACGGGTCGAGCCGCTTCACCCAGTGGGTGTCGGGGCAGTCCGCCAGCCACTGGGCCACCGTGCGCTCCGTGCCGGGCACCACCAGGTCCGGCGCGACGGTCGCCAGCGGCGTCAGCACGAAGCGCCGCGCCAGCAGCCGCGGGTGGGGCAAGGTCAGCTCGGGATCGGCGCTGACGGTCTCGGGCCAGATCAGAATGTCCAGATCCAACGTCCGTGGGCCCCATCGAACCTCCGTGGCGCGGCTGCGCCCATGATCGCGCTCGATGTGCCACAGCCCCCGCAGGGTGGCGTGCGGCGAGAACCGCGGCCGAAAGCCCACCACCTGGTTGATGAAGGGCGGCTGATCGGGCCCGCCCACGGGCTGGCTGGCGTACATCGGGCTGACGCGGGGCGGGGTGACGGCCAGATCGCGCAGGGCCCGCCGAGCGCTGGCGAACGTCTCGTCGACGTCGCCCACGTTCCCGCCCAGACTGAACCACGCGTAGGCCATCCCGCCCCCTGAGACTGCGGGCGCAGTGAAGCAGCCGGCCCCCCAGTTGACAAGCGTCGAGCCCCGTCCCTACCGTCGGCGCCCGAATACGAGCCCCGGGGCCCCGTCGGGCGCCCGAGTTCGAACCAGGAGGTCCCTCGCCATGCGCGCCCTACTCTGGCTGCTGCTTCTCGCACCCTTCGCCGCCGCGGCCCAGCCGGTCCAGCCCCTGCCGGGCGTGCAGCTCAAGGGGCTCGCCCCCGACGAGGTCGCCGCGCTCACCGAGCTCATGACCCAGGGCGCGTGCCCCTGTGAGCCCAAGAAGAGCCTCAAGGAGTGCATCCAGGCCAAGAGCTGCCCCGAGGCCACGGCCCTGGCCGACTACGGCGCGGCGAAGTTCCGCGACGGGCTGGGCACCGAGCAGGTGCAAGAGGCCGTGGTGCGCAAGTACCTCATGGACCACACCCCCGTGGCCCAGTTCGACCTCACGAACGTGCCGGCCAAGGGCGATCCCAACGCCGACATCGTCATCGTCGAGTTCGCCGACTTCGAGTGCCCGCACTGCGCGCTGATGCGCACCGTCGTCGACGATCTGGTCAAGAAGCACCCCAAGGGCCTGCGCGTGCACTTCAAGCAGTTCCCGCTCGGGATGCACCCCCAGTCCGACAAGGCCGCCCGGGCCACCCTGGCCGCCCACCGCCAGGGCAAGTTCTGGCCGATGCACGACCTGTGCTTCCAGAACCAGGGCAAGCTCACCGACGGCAGCTACGCCAAGTTCGCCGCCGAGCTGGGGCTGAACGCCGAGCGCTTCGCCAAGGACATGGCCGATCCGGCCATCGCCCAGCAGGTCGAGCGCGACCGCCAGGAGGCCATCGCGGCCGGCCTGCAGGGCACGCCCACCCTGTTCATCAACGGCCGCCAGTACATGGAAGAGAAGACCCTCGAGGCCATCGACGACTACCTGGCCCGCCTGCGGGTCAAGCTCAAGTCCGCCCAGCCCTGAGCCCCCGGCGCGGCCGCGAGCCCGCCACCCAGCCGCTCTAGCGCGCCAGCCCCTCCACCCAGGCGATCACCGTCCGCACGCGATCCGCGGCCAGCGGTGGCCCGCCCAGCGGCATCGGCGCGCCCACCCCCGGATAGTCTGTCAGCAGCGCCAGCACCAGCTCGCTCTCGAGGGGTTGGCCCGGGACCACCAGGCGCCGCTCGGGGGCCCGCCGGCTGCGTACGCCCACCAGGCCCTCGGGCGTCAGCGGCGGCCACGCCAGCGGCTCGGGCCCGTGACAGCCGCACTGCTGGTCGAAGATCGCCGTCAGCCGCTCGAAGGCCACGGGCGCCGACGCCACCCGCGCCCCCTCGGGCGGCCCGGCGATGAAGCCCACCTCCAGCGGATCCACCAGCGGCCGCCCATCCAGCCCCCGCACCGCGTCGGGCGACACCGTCAGGGCGTAGGCCAGCCCGACCCGCAGATCCACCGGGGGGATCACCAGCAGGCTGCGGTCCACCGGATCATAGGCCAGCGAGAACCCGAACTCGATCTCGCCCGATCGCAGCGAAACCCCGTCTGCGTTGAGGCTGTCGGGGGCCAGCCACCCATCGAACCGCACCCGCAGCGGCGCGTCGGCAGGCCAGCTGACCCCCTCGGCGGGCGTCGACGACACCGCGCTGAGGACCGGCCCCGGACCATCCGGCGCGCACCCCCACCCGCCCGGGAATCCACCGACCAACACCAGCGTTAGGGCCAGCACGGCCCAGCAGGGGCCACGCTTGACAACCCGACGCCCTTCATCTAGCGTCGGCCGGACCGCAGGTGGGTCTTGATTCCTATCTGCCTGATATCTCAACCGAAACTCCCGGGTGCGAGCATGTCTCTGAACCGTGGTCTCCTGTACGCCGCCGCCTTCAGTGGGTTCGGCCTCCTTGCCACCGCGTGTGGTCCGACCTACCCCAAGTGCGAGAACGACGATCACTGCTCGGACAAGGGCGAGTACTGCCTGAACGGAATGTGCCAGCAGTGCCGCGACAGCAGCCACTGTGAAGAGGGCTTCGTCTGCGGCGCCGGCAAGTGTACTCGCCCCGAGGGCTACTGCGACGAGGCCACCGCGTGTCCCGGCAACCAGAAGTGCCGCGACAACCGCTGTGGCGCCGAGTGCCTGAACAACGAAGAGTGTGGCGCCGGCCAGATCTGCAAGATGAACGCGTGCGTCGCCAAGCCCCAGTGTGGCGAGGGCGCCGACACCCCGAACTGCCCCGACGGCCAGGAGTGCCAGGACGGCCGCTGCCAGGTGCAGATCGTGCAGTGCGCGGGCGCCGGTGCGGCGGCGGGGGCCCCCGAGCCCGTGCTGTACAGCTTCGACCGCGCCGAGATCCGCCGCGACCAGCGCGCCAAGCTCGACACCCTCGCCGGCTGCCTCAAGCAGCCCAACACGGCGAACGTGACCCTCGTCGGCCACTGCGATGAGCGCGGCACCGAGGAGTACAACCTGGCCCTGGGCGAGCGCCGCGCCGACTCGGCGAAGCGCTACCTCATCAACCTGGGCGTCGAGCCCAGCAAGGTGAGCACCGACACCCGCGGCGAGTCCGACCCCGTCGACGACGGCCACACCGAGCGCGCCTGGAAGAAGAACCGCCGGACCGAGTACCGCTAGGTCTCGGTGGCGACACTCCCCATGCGTTGGCTCTCCCCCCTCCTGCTGCTGCTGGCCTCGGCCCACCTCACCGGCTGCGTCTCCTACTGGCGCGGCCAGGAGATGGACGCCGACATGAAGGTGCAGCAAGCCCAGATCGAGCAGCTCATCGACGCCAACCGGCGCGGTCGCGAGAAGACCGCGCGGGACCTGGCCGCGCTGGACGCCCGCTTCGGTGATCTGGAGCGCAGCCTGAAGGGCGCGGTGGAGCGCCTGCAGACCGGCAGCGCCGACAACATGCTGGTCATCGAGAGCCTCCGCGAGGAGCTCAACTCGGCCAAGGGCACCATCGCGGAGCTCCAGCACAAGCTGGCCTCCGAGGCGGCGGCGGCGAGCGTGGGGGTGACCGAGAACCCCGACGCCCCGACGCTGCCGCAGGACCCCGTCGACCTCTACAAGTACGGCTGGGAGCGGCGCAGCCAGAACGACTGCCCCGAGGCCATGCGGGCCTTCGCGCTGTTCGTGCGCACCTACCCCACCAACGGGAAGGCCGACAACGCGCAGTTCCTGCTCGCCGAGTGCCAGTTCCAGGCCCGCGACTACAGCCAGTCCCTGCGCACGCTGCGCGCCATCATGCAGACCTACCCCAAGGGCGACAAAATCGACGACGCCCTGGAGCTGATGCACGACAACTTCCTGGCCATGGGCAAGTGCAAGGAGGCCCAGCCCTTCTTGGAGACGCTCATCGCGGACTACCCGCGCTCGAGCCGGGTGGCCGCGGCGCGCAAGAAGCTGGCGGCCACCAAGCGCGCCTGCAAGTAGCGCCCGCTCCGCGGCGCCCCGCGATCCGGCGCCGGCCCCACGGGTCGCCGCCGACCCCCCCAGACAAGCCTGACCAGCACCGTTCCGAGACTTCGCGCAGGGGCTGAGCCCCGCGTCCGTCGTCACCGCGGCCCTCCCACGGGTGCGCGGCGCGGCCAGCGGCCCGCTCAACCTCGACTCGGCGCGCCTGGGTGCCCCTCGACAGCCTGTCGATGCGGCAGGCTGGCCCACCGAGCCACCTGAGGAGCTTGGGGTGCCCGCAGACCGCCCACTGACCACACCGCTGATCTGGCAAGGGGGCCAGCCGCCCCCGTGGATCGGTTCGCTCGGCCTGGGCGAGATCGAGTCGCCCGGCGCCCTCTTCGCTCTGCGAGGCGACCCAGCGGCCGTCAGCCAGCTGCGCGACCAGCGCCCCGACGCCCTGATCGTCGCCGTGGTCGAGGTGTGCACGCCCGCCCTCGAGATCGCGCTGCTCGACGCGGGGGCGAGCCTGGTGGTGGACGGCACCCACCCCGCCCTGGATCGGCGCCGCATCCAAGCGGTGGCCCGGCCCCGCCGCCGCGCCCGGTCGCGCATGCGGGCGCTGGAGCTGTCGGTGGGCCTCATGCAGGCCGCCAACGACGAGGACGAGTTCATCCGCCGGCTCACCCACACCATCGCCGACGAGCTGGCGAGCCGGCGGGTGTCCATCATGCAGGTCGATCCGGAGCGCGTCGAGCTGGTCATGCGCGCCGCCGTCGGCATCCCGGCCGAGGTCATCGCCCACGCCCGCACGCCCATCGGGCAAGGCATCGCGGGGGTCTCCGCCCAGATCGGCGAGCCGATCTACGTCGACGATCACGCCCAGGTGCGGGCCGGCGGCGTGACCGCCCAGCAGCTGGCGAAGGCGGCCCCGGGCACGCCCATGTCGCTCACCGTGCCCATCAAGAACCACGGGCAGGTCGTGGGGGTGGTGAACATCACCGACCGGCACGACGGCCAGCCCTACACCCCCCGCGACATCGACTTCATCGACGCCCTCACCCGCCAGGCCGGGTTCTTGCTCGAGAACGCCCGCCTGATGAGCGGGCTCGCGCGCCTGAAGGCCTTCAACGAGTCGGTCATCGACACCATCGACGATCCGCTGGTGGTGGTGGACGGGCGCGGGCGGATCGCGGCGGTGAACCGCTGCTTCCGCAGCTGCTTCCGCGGCGATCGGGGCGACGGCCTGCGCGAGACCCTGCCCCTGAGCGGGCCCCAGCAGGCGGTGCTCGACGCGCTGCTGGCCGGCGAGGCGGTCCCCCTGGAGGCCCGCATGGGCTGGCCCATCGCCCGCCGGGTCTACGACATCAGCGCCCAGCCCTTTGAGTCCGAGGAGCTCCCCCTGACCCTGGTGGTGCTGCGAGACATCACCGACAAGGCCGACCGCGAGCGGCGGCTGCTGAGCGCCGAGAAGATGGCCTCGCTGGGCGTGCTCGCGTCGGGCATCGCCCACGAGATCAACAACCCCGTGGCCTACGCCAAGGCCAACACCCGCACCCTGGGCGAGTACGTCACCGATCTGCTGCAGGCGCTCGACGCCTGGCGCGCCGCCGCCCACTCCGGGGATCTCACCGCTGCGCGGGCCGCCGAGGCCGAGCTTGGCATCGCTTCGCTGCGCGGCGATCTCGACCAGATCGTCCGCGAGATCATCGAGGGCATCGAGCGGGTGGAGCGCATCGTCAAGAGCCTCAAGAGCTTCGCGCACCCCGACACCGAGAAGGCCCGCCCGGCGAGCCTCAACGCGCTCATCGAGAGCGCCGTGCTGCTCACCCAGGGCAAGTGGAAGCGCGCCCTGGTGGTGTCGCTCGAGCTGGCCCCCGACCTGCCCGGCCTGGCGTGCCTGCCCACCCAGCTGGAGCAGGTGTTCATGAACCTGATCGTGAACGCGGCTCAGGCCGCCGGTGAGGGCGCGGGGCGGCAGCTACAGATCGCGACCGCGGCCACCGCCGAGGGCCTGCAGGTCACCTTCACCGATGACTGCGGGGGCATCCCCGATGACGTGCGCGAGCGCATCTTCGAGCCCTTCTTCACCACCAAGGACATCGGCGAAGGCAGCGGCCTGGGGCTGGCGATCTCGCGCAACATCGTGGTGGGCCATGGCGGCACCCTCGACCTGACCGTGCGCCCCGGTGAGGGCAGCACCTTCACGGTCTCGCTGCCCCTGGGTGAGGCGGGCCGGCCGATGGTGGTCAAGCAGCTGAGCCGCTACCGGGCCTGAGGGGCCTGCGGCGCGTCGCGGCGCCGGGCGGGGATCAGTTGGTGATGACGACCGGGCTGCCGCTGCTGGTCGTGAGCGAGAGCACGGCCGTGTCGTCGCTGACCTCGACCTGCTCGAAGACGAAGCGGGTCACCACCACCAGCGCGCCCTGGCCGCCGAAGGGCGAGGGCAGCTGCCGCAGCAGATCCGACGGGATGGTCACGCTGCCCGTGTCGTCGGCGCCGCAGAAGATCCAGTTGCCCTCGATGGGGTCCACCGAGAACGGCGCCGTGGGGAAGAGGCTGACGAGCACCGAGTCCCCCGAGCCAGCGTCCCAGGTCACCGTGAGATCGCCCCCACGGCTGTGGCTCACGGGCAGGCCACCCAGCGGCGGCTGACGGATCTCGACCTCGGCCGGCGCCGTGGCGGTGACCTCGAAGGCCTCCATGTGCCGGCCACCGGTCGCCTGGGCGGTGATGACCGCGCCGTCGGCGAAGATGTCGCTGCCAATCCCCCGGCTGGGGGCATACCGGTCATCGTCGCCCAGCGCGAAGCTGAGGTCTCCGCCCGACACCCCGGTCAGGGTCACGTCACCCGCGTCATAGGAGGGCGGCTCACCGGCGGGCGGGGCCTCGGGGTCCACCCGCTCCACGCGGCAGCCCGGCATGTTCTCGATGGCCGTGGGCAGCACCACCGACACCGCGGCCGTGGCCTGGTCCGCCTGCGGCGTCTCGGTCAGCACGATGGCCGCGACGATGGGCTCGGGGGTCCCGCCGAAGTCCTCGGGGGGCGGCGCCATGTCCTCGACCGGGCCCATGTCCTCGGGCAGCGGGCCCTGGTCCACCGGCGCACCGCCCGCTCCGCCAGCGCCACCGGCGCCACCGGCGCCACCGACGCCGCCAGCGCCCCCCATCCCGCCGGCGCCGCCGGCGTCTGCTGGGCTCTGATCCGCCGACACACGGGCGTCCTCAGACCCCATCTGTCCGGTGCTGCCCGACTCATCCTTGGTATCACTGCAGGCCACCAGAGCGGCGGCCGACAGCCCCATCCACAACAGCGAGGTCTTGCGCATGGCAGCATCTTAGACCACCCTGCCGCCTTTGCGGCAACCGCTAGCGCACGCGCGCAACCAGGAGAGTGAATGAGTCAGCTGAGCGAGACCCACCGCGACGAGATGCACGCCCTCGGGCGACGCGCCCGCGCGGCGTCCCGCGCGCTGGCTCGCGCTCCGGGGCGCGCGCGCGCCGCCGCCCTGCAGGGCATGGCCGACGCCCTCGACGCCCACCACGCCGAGATCCTGGCCGCGAACGCCAAGGATCTCGCCCGGGCCGACGAGAAGGGCATCACCGGCGCCATGCGCGACCGGCTGGCCCTCACCGCGGGCCGCATCGCCGACATGGCCGCGGGCCTGCGCGAGATCGCCAGCCTGCCCGATCCCATCGGCGAGGTGCTCAGCGAGCGCACCCGCCCCAACGGCATCCGGGTGGCCCAGGTGCGCATCCCGCTGGGCGTCATCGGGATCATCTACGAGGCCCGCCCCAACGTGACCGCAGACGCCGCCGGCCTGTGCCTCAAGAGCGGCAACGTCGTGTTCCTGCGCGGGGGCAGCGAGGCCGCCCACAGCAACGCCGCCATCCTGGCCGTGCTGCGCGAGGCGGTGGCCGCCGCGGGCCTGCCCGCCGACGCCATCATGAGCCTACCCAGCACCGACCGCGCGTGGATCCTCGCGATGCTCGAGGCTGAAGAGTTCCTCGACGTCATCATCCCCCGGGGGGGCGAGGCGCTGATCCGGTTCGTCACGGCGAACAGCCGCGTGCCGGTCATCAAGCACTACAAGGGCGTGTGCCACGTCTTCGTGGACTGCGACGCCGATCTCGACAAGGCCGAGGCCATCGCCTTCAACGCCAAGGTGCAGCGCCCGGGGGTCTGCAACGCCATGGAGACGCTGCTCGTGCACGCCACCGTGGCCGACCAGTTCCTGCCGCGCATCGCGGCGGCGCTGATCGAGGCGGGCGTCGAGCTGCGCGGCTGTCCGCGCACGCTGTGCCTCGTGCCGTCGGCGGTGGCGGCCACCGAGGCGGACTGGCACGCCGAGTTCCTCGATCTGATCCTGGCCGTGCGCGTGGTCGATGACTACGACGCCGCCCTGGATCACATCGCGACCTACGGGTCGGACCACACCGAGGCCATCGTCTCGGAGAACTACAGCACGGTGCGGCGCTTTTTGACCGAGGTGAACAGCTCGGTGGTGGTGGCCAACGCCTCGACCCGCTTCTCCGATGGCGGGCAGATGGGGCTGGGCGCCGAGATCGGCATCAGCACCACCCGCCTGCACGCGTACGGCCCCATGGGGGTCAACGATCTCACCACCCGCAAGTACGTCATCACAGGTGACGGTCAGACGAGGCATTGATGGATCCGAAGGACCTCGCGCTCGCGCTCGCCCAGCTCCTCCACGACAAGCAGGCCGAAGACATCGTGCTGCTCGATGTGGAGCAGCTCGTCGGCTACACGTCCTACCTGGTGATCGCCAGCGGGCGCAGTGACCGGCAGGTCAAGGCGCTGGCCGATCACCTCGACCGCCAGGGCCGCGTGGCCGGCGTCCGCCCGATGGGGCGCGAGGGCACCGACCGTGGCCAGTGGGCGCTGCTCGACTTCGGCGACGTGGTCGTGCATGTCTTCCGCGACGAGGAGCGCAACTTCTACGACCTCGAGAACCTGTGGAGCGAGGCCCCGCGCATCGACTTCGTGGGGGACGACAGCGCCGCCGAGGCCGCTCGGGGCGAGAGCCCGTCCGCCCCGGCGTGAAGGCCCGCGTCGTCGCCGTCGGCCGCCTGAAGGCCGGGTGGGCGGCGGACGCCTGCGCCGACTACCAGCGGCGGAGCCAGCGGCTGCTCCCCATCGAGCTGGTGGAGGTGCGTGACGTGCCGCGGCACAAGAACGCCGCCGTCGAACAGCTCAAAGCCAAAGAAGCCGACGGCATCCGCGCCGCCCTCGAGGGCGCCGATCTGGTGGTGTGCCTCGACGAGCGCGGCCAGGACTGGGACTCCCGGGCCTTCGCGGACTGGCTGGCCCAGCGCCGCGATGAGGGCCGGCGGACCGTCGCCTTCGTGATCGGTGGTCCGGACGGGCTGGCCGACGATCTGCGCCGCGGCGCCGATCGCAGCTGGCGGCTGGGACGCGCCACCATGCCCCATGAGCTGGCGCGGCTGGTGGTGTTCGAGCAGATCTACCGCGCCGGCACGATCTGGGCCGGCATGCCCTACCACCGCGACTGATCCAGCCTCGCCGGGCGCCCGGCGCTCAGGCCAGCGCGCGGGGCCAGCCCCTCAGCTCTCGCCCTTCGGGTAGTCGGTGATGTCGTAGCGGCGCAGCATGCGCCGGAAGTTGGCCCGGTCCATCTCGGCGTGGCGGGCCGCCGCCGACACGCTGCGGAAGCGCCCCATCAAGCCCGTCAGGTAGGTCACCCGGAACAGCCGCTCGGCGCGCTCGACGGCCTCGCGGAAGGGCAGGTCGAGATCCACCTGCGCCACCAGGCCGTCCAGCGGCGTGTGGGTCTGCCCGGTGACCTCCTCGGGCAGGTGCCGCACGGTCAGCTCAGCGCCCGTCTCGAACACCAGCGCGGCCTCCAGCACCTGATCGAGCTCGCGCAGGTTGCCCGTCCAGTCGTGGTGCTCCAGCAGGGTCATGGCCTCGGGGTTGATGGTCTCGACCTCTTTGCCCAACCGGCGGGCCGCCCGCCGCAGCAGGGAGTACGCGAGGCGCGGGATGTCCTCGCGGCGCTCGTTGAGGGTCGGCACCTTCACCGACAACAGCTTGAGCCGGTAGAACAGGTCGGCCCGGAAGCTGCCGGCCTCGGTGGCCTGGGTGAGGTCCTTCGACGTGGCGCTGATGACCCGCACGTCCACCGGCCGGTGATCGGCGCCGCCCACGCGGATCACCCGCCCCGACTCCAGCACCTTGAGGACCCGCACCTGCATGGCCGGGCTCATGCGGTCCAGCTCGTCGAGGAACACGGTGCCCTCGTGGGCCAGCTCGAAGAGGCCCGGGGCCCCCCCGGCCGCGCCCGGCACGGCGCCGGAGGCGTGGCCGAAGAGCTCGGCGTCCAGCCGCTCGTCCGCGATGGACGCGCAGTCGATGGTCACGAAGGGCTTCTCGCGGCGGGCGCTGCGCTGGTGGATGGTGTGGGCCACCACGCCCTTGCCCGCGCCCACGGGGCCGGTCACCAGCACGTTGGCGTCCACCCGCGCGTACTGGTCGATCTGCGTCAGCACGGTCTTCATGGCCCGGCTGCGGCTGTCGAGGAGCACCGACTCGGGCGAGCCGTCCACGCGCTCCCGCAGGGCGCGGTTCTCGGCCCGCAGGCGCTTGAGCCGGGCGGCCTGGCGCACCTTGTTGATGCAGTCCTCGATCTCGGTGAAGGGCTTGGTGAGGTAGTCGAAGGCGCCGGACTGCATGGCGCGCACGGCGTCGGGGATGCTGCCCGCGCCCGTCATCACCAGCACCTCGATGTCGGGCCGGTCCTGCTTGATCCACGCCATCACGTCGAAGCCCGACATGCCCGGCATCTTCACGTCGGTGACCACCACGTCGATGGGCCGGTTGCCGATGGCCTCGATGGCGTCCTTGCCGCGGGTGTAGCCCTCGACGCTGAAGTCGTCGCCGTGGAGCATCCAACGCCACGCCTTGAGGATGGGCGTCTCGTCATCGATGACCACGACCCGGATGACTTCCGTGTCTTCGAAGGGCGAGCCGATGGTGGTCATGGGGCGTCCGTCGTCTGAGCCGCGTGGGCCGCGGGCAGGTGAACAATGAATCGGGCGCCGCCACCGGGTCCGTCGGTGACCTCGATGCGCCCGCCATGATCGCGCACCACGTTGTGCGCGATGCTCAAGCCCAGGCCCGTGCCCAGGCCGATGACCCGGGTGGTGTAGAAGGGCTGGAAGATCTTGTCACGCAGATCCAAAGGCACCCCCGGCCCGGTGTCAGTCACCCACAGGCGCACGGCGTGGGCGTTGTCGACAGCGTCGAGCTGGACCGTGACGTGGCCCACCTTGTCCATCGCCAACACCGCGTTCTGCACCAGGTTGATCACCAGGGAGCGCAGGGCGTCGGGCACCCCCGACACCGCCGGCAGATCTGGCGCGTCATCGCCGATGAGGGTGAACCCCAAAGCGTCGCGGGCCGCGTATTGGGACGTGAAGACGTGCAGGCACTCGCGCACGAGGCTGCCGAAGTCGAGGGTCACCACGCCGCTGTCGCTGGCGGGGCGCCCGAAGTCGAGCAGGCTGCGCACGATGCGGCGGCAGCGCTGGGCCTGCGCCTCGATGTCGCCGATGAGCTCGGCGCGGGCCTCGGGATCGACGGCGTCGCGCTGGAGCAGCTGCGCGAAGGACAAGATGGCGGTCAGCGGGTTGTTGAGCTCGTGGGCCACGCTGCTGGCGAGCTGGCCGATGGCCGCCAGCTTCTCGAGCATGGCCACCTCGCGCTGGAGCCGGCGGGCGTCGGTGACGTCCCGGTGCTGGCACACCAGCCAGTCGCCCGCCCCGTCCTCGTCGCCCCGCGGCTGCAGGGGCGCCACGTGCACCGACCAGGTGCGGCCGTCCCCCGGCACCACCACGTCGCCGTCCGCGTCCTGCCGACCGGTGGCGCCCAACTCAGTGACGGGGCAGCCCGCGCACGGCGTATCCAAGCCAAACAGCAGGCGGTGGCAGGGCTCGCCCAGGGCCTCGCGCACGGCCTGATCGCCCGCCGCCGCGGCGTTCGCCCGGCGCACGGTGAAGGCGCGATCCACCAACACGATGGGATCGGGGATGGAGTCAAAGGTGGCGCGCCAGCGCTCGATCACAGCCTCGAGCTGTGGAGCGGGCGGGCGGGGGTGGGCCTGCGCCAACGTCATCTCCTGGCGGGCAGGGCGGGGGGCGGGGCCAGCGGCCCCAGCCACTCAATCAGCGTCGAGATCCTCGTCGACCAGGATGGCCCCCGAGAAGTCGCGCTTCACGCTCGAGATGCCCGGGTGCTCGGTCTCGAGGGAGCGCATCTGGCGGGCCTGGCCGGCGAACTGCTTGAGCAGCTGGGCCTGCTCGCGCTCGGTGCGCACGTGCTCCAGCGCCATGTGCAGCGTGAGCTTCACGGCGTCGTCGTCCCACGGCTTGGTCAGGAAGCGGAAGACCTCGCCATCGTTGATGGCCTGGATCACGGTCTCCATCTCGGCCTGGCCCGTCAGCACCACCCGCCCGATGTCGGGGAACTTGAGCCGGCAGAGCTTGAGCATCTCGAGCCCGGTCATGCCGGGCATGAGATGGTCACTCAAGATCACGTCGGGGTGCTGGTCGTTGAGGAACGCCAGGGCCTCGTCGGCCGAGCTGGCGAAGGAGAGCTGGTAGTTCTCCTTGCGCAGCACCCGGCGCAGCGCGTTGCGGACCCCCTCTTCGTCATCGACGATCAGGATATGGGCCCGTGGGGTCTGAGGGTCGCTCACGGCGGTCTCCCTGAAACAAGTGCGACGCACCTAGCAGAACGGACAGCCACGGGCGCCATGTGACCCGCGGGGCGCATCTCACCCGCCTGTGCGTTGACCCACAGAGGGCCACCCACAGCGTGAGGCCCACGCCCGGCCACGGCAACCTTGCTGTGACAAGGCCTTGTGCGTCGGTTGACACCCTTGTCGGCGCCCACTAGATAAGCTCCCTTTGGCGGCGTTCGCCGTCAGACCGCACGGAGGCAATTGACCATGGCCGACGAGACCCGCTCGAGCGCCGACGCGTCCCCGCCCACCCGGCCCAGCAAGGCGAAGCCCAAGGCCAAGTCTCCGCGCAAGGCGAAGGCCAAGTCGCCCGCCAAGGCGAAGGCGAAGGCCAAGTCGCCCGCCAAGGCGAAGGCGAAGGCCAAGTCGCCCGCCAAGGCGAAGGCCAAGTCGCCCACCAAGGCGAAGGCCAAGTCGCCCGCCAAGGCGAAGGCGAAGGCCAAGTCGCCCGCCAAGGCGAAGGCGAAGACCAAGTCGCCCGCCAAGGCGAAGTCGCCCGCGAAGGCCCTCACCGGGCCCGCCAAGGTCGAGGCGCTGACCGGCCCAGAGGCCCTGAAGGCCCTCGCCGGCCCGGCCCCCATCGAGATCGAGACGCTGCCCGAGGCCCCCGCCGAGTTCCGCTCGCCGGCCCCGGACCCGCTCCCCGAGCTGCCGGTCACCCGCGGCCGCGACTTCGTCGCCGCGCTGCCCCGCGACCCCGAGTCCTGCTTCATCTACTGGGAGCTGACCGCCGACGGCGCGGGCCGCGCTCGGGCCGCCCTGAACACCGAGCACGGCCAGCTGACGCTGCGCACCTACCTGCTCGACGAGGACAGCGACGGCGAGCCCATGGTCTGGGATCACGCCGTCGAGGACTGGATCGGCCGCTTCGTGCTGGTGCCCGACCGGCCCGGGCGCCGCATCGTCGCCGCCCTGGGCTTCAAGGCCGGCGAGCAGTTCGCCCACGTGGCCCGCGCCACCGCCCTGCAGCTGCCCCGCCGCTGGGCCGGCAGCGGCGCCGTGCGCTTCAGCGGCCTGCGCCCCGAGGGCCGGCGCGGGTGGAGTACACCCCCGTCGCCGACACCCCCGCCATCGTCGCCTTCCACCTGGCGCAGGCCATGGGCGACGGCCTCCAGTCGGATCTGCACCGCATCGTGGGCAGCCAGCACCTCATCGACGCGTCCGGGAAGGGGGGTGCCCGATGAAAGGCGCCATCGCCATCGTCCTGCATCACCACCTGCCCTTCATCCGGCACCCGGAGCACGAGTTCTTCCTGGAGGAGCGCTGGCTCTACGAGGCCATCACCGAGACCTACCTGCCGCTGATCCAGGCCTGGCGGGCGCTGGAGCGCGACGGCGTGCCCTTCTGCTTCACCTGCAGCATGACCCCCCCGCTGGCCAACATGCTGCGCGACGATCTGCTGCAGCAGCGCTACCGGCGCCACCTGGGGCAGATGCGCGAGCTGGCCGACAAAGAGGTCGAGCGCACCGCGGACGATCCGCGCTTCGCGCCGGTGGCCCGGTACTACCAGGAGCGGCTGGCCGGCTTCGCCGATCTGTACGAGGCCATCGGCGGCGACATCATCGGGGAGTACGCCCGCCTGCAGGACGCCGGCCACCTCGACATCGTGACCTGCACCGCCACCCACGGCTTCCTGCCCCTGATGAACGGCGATCGCGCCGCCATGCGGGCGCAGATCGAGGTGGCCTGCCAGAGCTACGCCGGGCACTTCGGCAAGCGGCCCGAGGGCATCTGGCTGGCCGAGTGCGGCTACGTGCCCAAGATCGTCGACGAGCTGCTGGCCGAGGCCGGCATCCGCTACTTCTTCGTGGACAGCCACGCCCTGCAGCACGCCTCGGCGCCCCCCGTCTACGGCGTGTACGCGCCGCTGCACACGCCCCACACCGGCGTGGCGGCCTTCGCGCGCGACCCCGAGAGCAGCAAGCAGGTGTGGTCGAGCCACGAGGGCTACCCGGGCGACTTCGACTACCGCGAGTACTACCGCGACATCGGCTACGACCTGGAGTTCGACTACATCCGCCCCTACATCCACCCGGACGGCATCCGGCTGAACACGGGGCTGAAGTACCACCGCATCACGGGCAAGACCGACCAGAAGGACGCGTACAACCCCGCCCGCGCCCGGCAGAAGGCCGCCGATCACGCCGCGAACTTCCTGTTCAACCGGCAGGCGCAGATCCGCCACCTGTCGGCCCACATGGACCGGCCGGCGCTGGTGGTCAGCCCCTACGACGCCGAGCTGTTCGGTCACTGGTGGTACGAGGGCCCCTGGTTCCTCGAGGCCCTCGCCCGCGCGGTGCACACCCAGCAGGACGAGATCGAGCTGACGACGCCGGCGCGCTACCTGGTGGCGCAGCCCGTCAACCAGGAGGCCTGGCCGGGCCTGTCGAGCTGGGGCGGCGGCGGCTACGCCACCTTCTGGTGCAACGCCAACAACGACTGGGTCTACCCCTACCTGCACCACGCCGCCGAGCGCATGACGCAGCTGGCGCAGGCCCACCGCGACGCCGACGGGCTGCTGCGCCGGGCGCTCACCCAGGCCGGCCGCGAGCTGCTGCTCGCCCAGAGCAGCGACTGGGCGTTCATCATGGAGACCGGCACCACCGTGGAGTACGCCGTCAAGCGCACCCGCGAGCACCTGGCCACCTTCCACAGCCTGGCCGACAGCATCGAGGGCGACGCCATCGATGAGGGGCTGGTGGCGGCCCGCGAGGCCCACTGGAACATCTTCCCCGAGCTCGACTACCGGGCCTTCGCCGGCCGCTGATCCCCCGCCCCGTGGGGCCGTGGGGCCCGTCAACCTCTGAACCTCTGTTCCCCCTGCCCACCGGGCGCTAGACTGCCGGGCCGGGCAGGCCAGGACAGACCCTCGGAGGCGCCATGCGGCAGTACACGCTCAAGCGCGAGAAGCCCCAGGGTCGAAGCGCTTTCCTGAATGATCTCAATGATGAACAGCGGCGCGTGGTGGAGGCCGGCGGCGGCCCCCTGCTGGTGATCGCCGGCGCGGGCACCGGCAAGACCCGCGCGCTGACCTACCGCACGGCCTGGCTGATGGAGCAGGGCACCGCGCCCGATCGCGTGCTGCTGCTGACCTTCACCAACAAGGCCGCCCGCGAGATGATCGACCGGGTGTCGCGGCTGGCCCCGGACGCCGCCACCAAGATCTGGGCGGGCACCTTCCACAGCATCGCCAACCGCATCCTGCGCCAGCACGCCGACCGCCTGGGCTACGGCACCAACTACGGCATCCTCGACCCCCAAGAGGCCCAGGACCTGATGGACCTGACGCTGGCGCGCTGCGTGGACGACATCGGCAAGCGCCGGGTGCCCAAGGCGCGGGTGCTGCTGCGCATGCTGTCGACGGCGGTGAACACCGACCGCCCCCTCGACAAGGTGGTGGCCGCCGACTACCCCCAGTTCGTCGCCGATCTGCCGCTCATCGACACCCTGCTGACCGCCTACCTGGGTCACAAGGTCGAGATGAACGTGATGGACTACGACGATCTGCTGGTGAACTGGCAGCTCCTGCTCACCGATCACCCCGACCTGCGCGACGCGTGGTCGAGCCGCTTCGAGCACATCCTGGTGGATGAGTTCCAAGACACGAACCTGATGCAGGCCCGCATCGTGGATCTGATGGCCGGGCCGGCGGGCAACCTGATGGTGGTGGGCGACGACGCCCAGAGCATCTACGCCTTCCGCGGCGCGCGGGTGCGCAACATCCTCGACTTCCCCGACCGCCACCCCGGCACCCGCATCGTGCGGCTGGAGCGCAACTACCGCTCCACCCCGCAGATCGTGGCCGTGGCCAACCAGAGCATCCGCCACAACCGCTACCAGTTCGAGAAGACCCTGCGGGCCGAGGGCCCCGACGGCGATCTGCCGGCCCACATCGTGCTGGGGGATGGCGACGTGCAGGCGGCCTTCGTGGCCCAGCGGGTCTTGGAGCTGCGCGACGAGGGGATCGACCTGGGCCAGCAGGCGGTGCTGTACCGGGCCCACTACCAGGCGCTGGAGCTGCAGCTCGAGCTGCAGAAGCGGGGCATCCCCTTCGTGATCCGCTCGGGCCAGCGCTTCTTCGAGCAGGCCCACATCCGCGACCTGCTGGCCCACCTGCGGATCCTGTTCAACCCGCTGGATCGCCTGGCCTGGACCCGGGTGCTGAAGCTGCAGGAAGGCATCGGCACCGGCCTGGCCACCCGCATCTTCGACGCCCTGGCGGCCAGCGGCGATCCCTGGGGCGCCCTGCAGCAGGACGTGCCCGCCAAGGACCTGCCCAAGCGGGCCTTCGTGGGCTACCGCCGCGCCCGCGAGACCCTGCTGTCGCTGGGCCAGCCCGGCATGCTGGGCAGCCCCTCGGCCATGTTCGACTACCTGCTCGGTGACGGCGGCTACGGCGAGCACCTGGCGCGCACCCAGACCAACGCCGACGCCCGCCAGGAGGACATCCGCCAGCTCGCGCACTACGCCAGCAAGTTCGACAGCTACCAGCAGTTCCTCGAGGAGCTCGCGCTGGTCGAGAACATCGCCGCCGAGGACATCCAGTCGGGCGAGGCGAAGGACGAGCGGCTGCTGCTGTCGACGGTGCACCAGGCCAAGGGCCTGGAGTGGGACGCGGTGTTCATCCTGTCGCTGGCGGACGGCCAGTTCCCCCTGCGGGTGGCCCTGGGCAGCGAGGCCGAGGAGGAGGAGGAGCGGCGCCTGTTCTACGTGGCGTTGACCCGCGCCCGCCGACACCTGTACCTGTGCAGCCCCCAATGGGGCAGCGATCGCGAGCACCGGCGGGTGCTCAACCGGCCCAGCCGCTTCCTGCAGGAGCTGCCCCACACGCGAGAGGATCTGGTCGAGACATGGCGCGTGGCCTGATGCCCCCTCCCCCCCCATCGCCCCTCACCGGCGCCCGCCGCGCGGCCCGCCCGCTCGCCTGGGCGGCCTTGCTGATCGTGGGCCTGCTCTGGGCCGGCGCCGCGCTGG
>JAUHVS010000799.1 GCA_030424955.1 bacterium
TCCCGCAGCCCGGCCTCGACATCGTGGCGGCGCTCGTGCGCTGGAAGGCCGACGCCCTCGCCTTCGCCGAGGTGCCCCGGGGCGTGTTCCAGCTGCACGTGGTCGAGGCGAGCACCTTCGAGGTCACCGCCCACCAGCCGCTGATCGACCCCACCTGCCCCGACTGCGCGGCCTGGTGACCGCGGCCGATCCCGCCGAGGCCTGGGCCACCAGCCCCTACACCGGCCTCTTCCGCGGCGTGCGGCCCATGGACCGCCGGGTGCACGACCCGGACGTGTCGCTGTATGCCGGCAGCACCACCGCCACCGACGCCTGCCCCACGCCCACCGCCGTGGGCGCCGCCGGCTGGACCCCGCGGGCCGCGTGGATGGGCACCCTGGGCGAGGGCATCGAGCGCTGGCAGCCCTGGCCCCTGCCCTGCGACGTCACCCGCCGCGGCCGCTACGCCGACTGGACCGGCCCCGAGCCCGCCGTCGATCCCGCCCGGTGGGTGCTGTACCTGCCGGAACAGTACGCAAAGCCGGGCTTCCCCTTCCGGCCCTTCACCGCCGACACCGAGACCTCGTGGTGCCGCTTCCGGGCCGTCGCCGACGGCTCGCCGTGGTGGGTGCCCGAGGACTTCGCCTTCCTCTTCCCGCGCCCTGGCGAAGCGCACCACCTCACCGCGTCCATCAGCACCGGCCTGTCCTGCGGCCGGGCGGGCGATCCGGTGATCCTGCGCGGCCTGCAAGAGGTCATCGAGCGCGACGCCCTCATGGGCGCCTGGTGGGGCAGCTACCCCCTGCGCGCCTGGCCCACCGAGCGCGTGCTCGCCCGCCTGCCCCCTGAGCTGACCCAGCGCACCCAGCGCCGGCCCCTCACCTACCGCTTCTTCCACGTCGACACCCCGCACAGCGCCCACGTCACCATCTGCACGCTGCAGGGCGAGGACGACGAGGGCATGAGCATCTGCGCCGGGGCCGCCTGCCGCGAGACCCGCGACGCCAGCTTCGCCAAGGCGCTGCTCGAGGCCATCCAGGGCCGCCCCTACATCCGCTACCTGCGCACCACCCTGGGCCAGGGCGTGCCCGGCGCCCCCGCAGGCTTCGCGGAGCACGCGGTGTATTACACCCTCAACCCAGATCAGCTGGCGAACACAGCCTTCGCCACCGCGACCCCGGCCGGCCCCGATCCCGCCGCAGACACCCACGAAGACCTGGCCGCCCTGCTCGCCCGGCTGGGCCCGAGACACACCCCACTCTTCCGGCTCATGACCCCCCCGGGCGTGGCCGCGGCGACCCCCCGCTGGCGGGTCGTCAAGGTGGTCGTCCCCGGCCTGCAGCCCATGCACGGCCACCACGACCTGCCCTCGCTCGGCGGCCCCCTGTGGGCGCCCCGTGGCCTGCCCGCCTGGCAGACCATGCCCCCGCACCCCTTCCCCTGAGCGACGCGATGTCCCACGACCCCCTCCGGCTGCTCGACCTCACCCGCCTGGACGCCGCGACCCTGCCGGCCTTCCGCGACGGCACCCTCGACGCCGAGGCTGCGGGGGTGGAACACAGCCTGCGCCGCTACCCCGGCCACCCGCAGGTGTCGCTGCCGGCCCCGAAGCGCCGCCGGCTGGTGGCCCTGGACGCTGTGTTGCAGGGCCGACGGTCCCACCGCCACCTCGACACCGCGCAGCCATCGCCCAAGGCGCTGGGCACGCTGCTGGGCCTGTCCTTTGGGGTGAACGGCTCCATCGGCCGCGGCCCGACCCCCTCGGCGGGCGGCCTGCAGTCCATGTGTCTGTATGCCATCGCGCTCACCCCCGGCTGGCTGGCACAGGGCGCGTGGCACTACGAGCGCGAGGCCCACGCCCTGGCCCAGCTCGACGCCCCCACCGATCCCGCCGTCTGGCGCGACCTGCTGGTGTCGAGCCGCCAGTTCGAGGGCGGCGCGCTGCTGTGGATCATCGTGGGGGACGGCCGCGCCATCGGCCGGAAGTACGGCGCCCGGGCCGCGCGCTTCCTGCTGCTCGAGGCCGGCCACCTGATGCAGACCCTGTGTCTGGTCTCGACCAGCCTGAGCCTGTGTACCCTGCCCCTGGGCGGCGTGCGAGACGACGAGATGGCGCGTGCCCTGGGCCTGATGGCCACCGACCGGGTGCTCTACGCGGGGGTGTGTGGCCGCCCGGTGTAGCGCGGGCGGTGGGGGGCGCGATCAGCGGTTCGGATCGACCTCATCGGGCGTAGGCAGGCCAGCGCGGCGCGCCTCGGGCATGCCGTCGTAGAGCCGCCGCAGATACTTCGGCATCTTGTGATCACCCATGGCAGACAGATCCTTGTCGGGCGTCTTGCCGGCGAAGAAGTTCAGCTTGGGTGACTCGCGGACGTCCCGCCAGTCGTCACGGCAGCGGTCCTTGCACGAGCGGCGCTTCTTCTTCTTGAGCTTGGTGCTGCACTTGGCCTCGCACAGCTCGCGCTTGGCCTTGTTGTTCTTGCCCTCCAGGCGGATGACGTGGCGCTCACCCACCGTGTCCCACCGCTTGCCCAGGGGCATGTGCGGCACCGGGTCGTGGTGGTTGATCCACCGCGACGTGCGGGCCTTCAGGCGCTTGTCGTAGGCCGACGCCCAGGCCTTGCCCCCAACCCGGGGTGCGGCGAACACCATCACCTGATCCACCCGCACGTCGTCGTCGTGGTCCAGGCGCAGGGCGATCAGCTCTGCGACGGCTGCCCCAAGGCTGTGGCCCGTGAACACCAGCGCGCGGTTCCCGCGGTTGGCCTTCACCTGCCGCAGCACCCACGGGTAGAGCGCGCCCGCCTGATCAGCGAACCCGTCGTGGACGGGCAGGTTCTGCTGACTCC
>JAUHVS010000800.1 GCA_030424955.1 bacterium
GTTGTCGCAGGCGTCGCCCACGCCGTCGGCGTCCTCGTCGGCCTGGTCGGGGTTGGGCACGTCGGGGCAGTTGTCGTCGACGCCGCACAGGCCGTCGTCATCGGTGTCGAGGCACACGCCGCCCAGGGAGCGCTGCAGCACCAGCAGGGCGAAGGTGTGGCTCGACTGCTCACTCCAGCCCCGCGGCGAGTTGTTGAACCCGCTGCCGAAGTTCCCGTTCGGGTCCTGCCAGTTGAGCATGCTGTAGGCGAAGTCGAAGTAGTGCCCCCGCTCCTCCTCCGGATAGCCCAGCGCGCCAGGATCGCGGTCGCCGAAGGCGTCGGCGTACACCGCACCGCCCAGGCCGTCGTCCTCGGACACCGTCAGCGCCTTCTCGGCCGCCCACAGGTAGTAGAAGGTGCTGGTGGGGTTGAAGTCGTTCCCGACCATGCTGTCGAACGTGTAGTTCTGCCGCATCCAGGTCAGCGCCGCCTGGCTGCGGGGATCGCCCGCGGGCACCTCGGCCAGCCGGTAGCACCACAGCCCCGACGCCGTCATCGACGAGTTCGGGTTGCGCATGGGGCGGTACGCCAGGCCGCCGTCCGCCGACTGGGACGCCATCAGGAAGTTCGGCACGTTCGGCAGCACCGCCGCGGCGCCCTCGATGAGGTTCTCAGCCGCCGAGAGCCCGGCCACCGCGAACTGGGTGGTCGACAGATCGCCCACCGCCTCGGGCCCGCGGTAGTTCCAGCCGCCCTGGTTGTTGGGGGGCTGGTTGCCCTGGCTGTTCTGCAGCGACACCACGCCGTTGGCGATGGCCTGGCTGGCCGTCACGGGAGCGCCCACGTTGTCGGGGCCCCCCGTCGCGACGTACGCCGACAGCGCCATCAGGTTGCCGCCGGTCACATACACATAGGGCTGCTGGTTGGGGTTGGTCATCGACGGCTCGCCGTTGATGAGCTGCTGCACCATCCGCACCACCAGCTGCTGGTCGTTCGGATCCATGCCCTCATAGCCCTGGGCCCGCCCCAGCCAGCCCACCCCGTCGCGCTTCTCGAGGAACGTCAAGATCGCCAAGAAGTTGTGCCGCACGTCGTTGAACACGCCCGCGCCGCGCTCCTCGTTGCGGATGTGCTGCAGGCCCGCGTTGATGGCGTCGTCGACGGCGCACGCGAAGGGCGTGGCCTGGCACTGCTGAGCGAGCGCAGGCCCGGCCGGCAACGCGAGGAGCGCGCCCAGCGCCCCGGCGAGGTGAAGTCGCTTCATGTGATCAGGTCCCCCGTGTCTGGCGGTGGAAGGGTGCTCTGATCGGGGCCGAGGCGCAAACCGATCAGAGTGTCACAGGGGTGCCCAGGGCTCGCTCAGGGCGCGGGCAGCACCCGCAGCACGGTCATCATGCCATCCTCGGCGTGGGGCAGGATGTGACAGTGCGCCATCCAGTCCCCCGGGTTGTCCGCCAGCCAGCGCAGCCGCAGCGTCTGGCGGATCCCCACGTCGATGGTGTCTTCGATGCGCCGGTGGGGCGGCGGCACGCCGTCCACGCTCAACACCTCGAAGGCGTGCCCGTGCAGGTGGAAGGGGTGGTGGGTCGGGCTGATGTTGCGCACCTCCAGCACCCGCTCGGCCCCCTGGGGCACCTCGGCGATGGTCACATCGGGGAACCGCTCCCCGTTGATGAACCACACCCCGGTCCGATCGGATCCCGTGAGCGCATACACCCAGGTGGGCCCCCCCGGATCCGCGCTCGGCGCCGCCCCGCTGAAGGGCCACGCGACCGGCGCCGGCGCCGCGGCCGATCCCACTGGGGTCACGCTCAACAGCGGCCAGGGATCGCCCCACCGGGGCCCCCCGTTCAGGCTGTAGGGCTCAGCCGCCCAGACCGCGGCGTCGGGGCCCACCGACCACTCGAAGTCCGCCCGATCCCCCGGGCCCAGCACCCACGGCCCGACCGCGTCGGGGGCCGCCGCGAGCCCCTGATCCCCCGCGATGGCGCGCACGCCGGGCAGCGCCGGCAGCGCCAGGTAGCCCGTGCTGCTCGCGTTCACCACCCGCAGCCGCTGGGTCGTCCCCGCCGCGGGCGCCCACTCGACGGGCGTGGGCGCGCCGTTCACCCACCAGGTGGGGAACCGCTGGCCCCGGCCGTGCGCCCCGCTGTGGCCATCGGGGGCGTGCTCGGCCGGCAGATCGAAGATCAGCACGGTCTCGACCACCTCGGGCGCAGGCGCGGGGGGCTCGGGCTCAGCCGGCGCCACGATCACCGCGCCGTACAGCCCACCGTCCACCTGCCGGTCGGTGTCGAAGTGGGGGTGGTACCAGTAGGTGCCCGACTGCTGGAGCGCGAACTGGTAGATGAAGGTCTCGCCGGGCGCCACCGGCGCCACCATCCAGGGCACGCCGTCCATCGCGAAGGGCACGTGCAGCCCATGCCAGTGAAGGGTCGTGGGCGTGTCGAGGCCGTTGGTGAGCTCGACCACCAGGGTGTCGCCCTCGCGGGCCCGGATGGTCGGCCCCGGGGTCGCCCCGTTGACGCCGTACTCAAAGCCATCGTGGGGGGCCGCCAGCGGCGCCACCGTCAGCGCCACGTGCACCACGTCGGCCGCCGGCTCGAGATCCGTGGCGTCGGGCAGCACGGGCAGGGGCTGCGCGCCCGCCGCGCCCGCCCACAGCAGGGCCACCCATGTCAGCGCGCGCGCCCTCATGGCTGCCCCTCCGCGATCACGCGATCGGTCATGGGCCACCCCCGCTCCAGCACCAGCCACCGGGGATAGGGCCGATAGATCAGCCGCGCCTGGACCGCCGGCGACACACAGGCTGCGGGCGCCTCGAAGGTGTGGGTG
>JAUHVS010000801.1 GCA_030424955.1 bacterium
GGCGGCCGGGGCGGCCCTGGACGCCGCGCAGGCCGCCCGCGCCGAGGCGCGCGCCGCCGTCGAGCGGGCCGACTGGCAGCTCCAGAGCGCCGACGACACCGCCCGCGGCGCCGCCGAGGCCTGGCAGGACGCCCTCGCCGAGGTGCGGCTGGCCGAGCCCGAGGCCCGGCGACAGCTCGCCACCGGGCCCACGGATCTGGCCGGTGAGCAGCAGGCGCTGGACGCCCTGGAGGCCGAGCGCCAGGGGGCCCAGGCCCTGGCCACGCACCTGGCCAGCGAGCACGCGACGCTGCTGGCGGCGCGGCCGCAGACCCCTGGCCTGGACCGGGTCGAGGCTGAGCTCGCGGCCCTGGCGGTACACCACGCCGCCCTGAACGAGCAGGCCTTCGAGCTGGAGGCCCGGCGCCGCGAGGACGACCGCCTGCGGGTCGAGCAGTCGGGCCTCGCCGACGCCCTGGCGGACGCCGAGGCCGAGGCCGACGTGTGGGGCCGCCTGAACGACCTCATCGGCAGCCACGACGGCAGCCGGTTCCGCGACTTCGCCCAGAGCCTGACCCTGGAGGCCGTCATCGGGCAGGCCAACCACCACCTGGCGGAGCTCAACCCCCGCTACGCCCTGATGCGCGTGCCGGGCCGCGACCTCGATCTGCAGGTCGTCGACCACGATCTCGGCGACGAGATCCGCCCGGTGGAGAGCCTGTCGGGGGGCGAGACGTTCCTGGTGTCGCTGTCGCTGGCGCTGGGCCTCGCGAGCCTGTCGGCCCGCGACACCCGCATCGACAGCCTGTTCATCGACGAGGGCCTGGGCACCCTGGACGTCGACACCCTCGACCGGGTGCTGGACGCCCTCGACGCGCTGCAGGCCACCGGCCGGCAGGTGGGGCTCATCAGCCACGTGCCCGGCCTGGCCGAGCGCATCGGTGCGCAGGTCAAGGTGAGCCCGCAGAGCGCGGGGGTGAGCACGGTTCAGGTGTTGGGCCCGGGCCGGTGGGCCGAGGCCAGCTAGGCTGGGCCGGCGGCCGCGCCGGGCCCACTCGCGGCCGCGCGGGCCACTCAGGCCACGCAGGCCACGCAGATCGGTCCAGTTCACCCCGGCGGGGCGGTGAGACACGTCAACGGCAGGTGATGGACCCGGGTCGGCCGAGGGGGCCGTCCGGTGAGGGGTGGGCCACGCCAGCGCAGATCAGCGGCCCGCCAAGACAGCGGATCGCGAGCCCTGCGCGCGGGGCCCTACTCCGCGGCGTCTTCCTCGGGCAGGAAGTCGAGCCACACGGGGCGCTGGGGGCCGGGGACGATGCCCGCGAGATCGGGATCGCCGTCCACGACGTCGTCGTCGCGCTCTTCGCGCTCAGCGTCACGGTCGAGCTTGCGCTCAGCCTTCTTCATGCGCTTCTCCATGAGGGACTTCTCACGCAGGCGCTTCGTAATTGACGGTCGGGCTTTTGCCATGTTGGGCTCCTTTGCTCAAAAGCGGGGGCGCGCGGGCGCGCACCATCGCCGCGGAGGCAGGGCGAGTGGCCGGGCATCAGATACACCCGGGAAAGTTCGGGCGGCACTATATGAACAATGGTCCACAAATGATAGGGCCCCCCCACGCCCCCCAGCCGCCGGGGGCACCCGCTCGCGGCCTACGACGCGCGCATGTCGGCGCGCTGCACCGGTTTGCGACGACGGCGGGCCCTCGCTCGGGGCCGGCCTCGGCCCTGCTGATCTTCACCCCGCCCCCCGCCACACCTCGGCCCGTCGAGGGTGTGCGGGTGCCCCAGCCTGCGCACCGAGCCTCCATGCTGCGACCCCCAGCCCCCCTTCGCCCCCGCCGCCCCCTGCGCCCCGCGGGGCGGCCCGCTGGCCCCCTGCTCGGGCTGCTCTGCCTGCTGATCGCGGCGAGCACGGCCTGCGACGCCGGCGACCCAGAGCGGGTGCTGGTGGACGGCACACCGGCCACCGACGCCCGGCCCCTGGACCGCGGGCCCGTGGACGCCGCCGCCGACGGCGGCGCACAGGACGGCGCCAGCGCGCCCACCGATGACGGCGCCCCCGCAGACGCCGGGCCCCTCGACGGCGCGCTGCCGGACACAGGCCCGGCGGACGCAGGCCCGACGGACGCGGGCCCAGCGGACGCCGGCCCGGACGACACCGTCGCCGTGGCCCACCCCCGCGAGCTGCGCGGCGTGTGGATCGCCACCGTCTACAACATCAACTTCCCCAGCCGCGCCGCCCGGGATCCCGCCGGCCAGGAGGCCGCGCTGGTGGCCCTGCTCGACGTCGCGGCCGAGGCCGGCCTCAACGCCGTGTTCTTCCAGGTGCGCCCCGAGGGCGACGCCTTCTGGCCCACCGCGCGCGCGCCCTGGTCGCGCTTCCTCACCGGCACCCAAGGCGCCGATCCGGGCTACGATCCCCTGGGCGTGCTGGTCGACGCCGCCCACGCCCGCGGGCTTGAGGTGCACGCCTGGTTCAACCCCTACCGCGCGGCGGTCGATCCCGCCCGGCCCCTGCACCCCAGCCACCCCGCCGCCCGCTTCCCCGAGCACGCCCACGTCTACCGCAACCAGCTCTGGCTCGACCCCGGCGCCGCCGCCGTGCGCGCCGACGTGGTGGCCACCCTCGTCGAGGCCGTCGAAGCCTACGATCTCGACGGCGTGCACTTCGACGACTACGTCTACCCCTACCCCGACGACAGCCCGTTCCCCGACGACCTGACCTGGGCCGCCTACCAGGCCGGCGGCGGCGAGCTGTCCCGCCCCGACTGGCGCCGCGAGAACGTGAACGCGCTGATCCGGGACGTGGACGCCGCCGTGCACGCCGTC
>JAUHVS010000026.1 GCA_030424955.1 bacterium
TACGTCGGATCGAACTCCAGGGCCGCCTGCCACCACCCGCGCGCGGCGGTCACGTCGTCCAGGCGGTCACAGTACAGCGCCGCGAGCTGGTCGAAGCGGGCCAGCCGGTCGGCCTCCGTCAGCTCAGCGAGCTCGGCGGTCTGGCGCAGGACGTCCGCCGCCGCGACCCAGTCGCCCGCGCGGCTGTACAGGTCGTACAGCTGCTCCAGCAGGAAGCGGGGGTGGCGCTCGGTGGGCAGCCGGCGGTGCAGCAGGGCGGCCGCCCGGCCCGGGTCGTCGGCCGGCCCGAGGTACAGGTCGAGCAGCGCGGTCTCGAGGGCGAGGCGCTCCTCAACGTCGCGGACCACGGCCTGACGGCGGCGATACAGCGCGGCGAGCTCGCTCCAGCGCCCCTCTCCGCGGTAGGCGGCCTCCAGCGCGCGGGTGGCCCGATCGGCCAGCACCGGGCTCGGCTGGCGGACGGGCGCGGCGTCCATGGCCGAGGCCAGCTCGTCGTCCAGATCCGACAGCGTCTCAGACAGCGCCTCAGACAGCGCCTCGCCTGCGGGTCGATCCTCCGCGGTGGGGCGCTCGGCCGTCGCGTCGCTCGGCGGGCGCACGGACTGCGGCGCGGTCGCGCGGCCGTCCAGGGCCTCCGCCAGCGCAGCGAGATCGTGCATGCCGCTGAGCTCGGCCTCGGGGCGCCGTGACCGGCTGGCCGGCTGGGCGCCTGGCTGGCTCGCGTACCACGCGTTCAGCGCCTCCAGCTGGCCCGACTGCAAGCAGAAGGCCTCGAAGGCGGCGATGGCCGTCGGGTTGGTGGGGTCGGCCGAGAGCGCCTCGCGGTAGGCGGCCAGGGCCGCGGCCGGCACCTCGAGGGGCCCGGCGTATAGATCGCCCAGGCGCAGGAAGCGCGCGGCGCGATCCGCGGGGGCCGTGACGCGCTCCGCGTGCGCGCGGCACAGCTCGGCCAGCCCCGCCCAGTCGTCGAGCTCCGCCGACAGGCGCTCCACCTCGGCCAGGGCCTCGGCGTCCTCGGGATCCTGGTCCAGCAGCCCGCGCCAGGTCAGCAGCGCAGCCTCTCGATCCTTCAGCTGCCGGCCCTGCACCTCGGCGCGGCGCACCAGCCGCGCCCGCACGGCCTCCGGCGCCTCGCCGGGGGGCGCGACGGCCAGCCAGTCGGCGAGGCCAGGCCCGTCCTCGAGCCGGCGCAGCAGGGCCTCGATGGCCTGCCAGTCACCGGCGTCGGTGGGGCTGTCGGCCCACAGGCCCTGGTACAGGGCCAGGGCGTCTGCGGCGCGGACCAGCGGGCCGGCGGCCCACGCGGCCCGCTGGCGCCGGAGGGCGCGGTGCAGGGGGCCGTCGGGGCTCGCCGCGGTGGGCGCGACCTGGGCTTCGGCGGCAGCCAGCGCCTGCCACCCGCGATCCACGCTGTCGGTCGCCTCGGCCAGCCGCACGACCTCGGCCAGCAGGGCCGCCGACGGCGCGAGGCACAGGGCCTCGCTGCGCAGGACCAGCGCCTCGCGGGCGCGCCCCAGCCGCTGCTCACGGACGTCGGCCGCCTCACAGAGCCAGCGGGCCTTGTCGGCGCCCTCGGCGGAGGCCGCCCGGCGGTCCAGCAGGCTGGCCAGGTCGCCCCAGGCGTCCGCCCGCACGAGCACAGCGGCCAGCCGGTCCGAGAGCGAGGCGTCCTCGGGTCGGAGATCCGCGGCCTTCGCCAGCGCCTTGCGCGCCCGGCTCAGATCCGCCAGCGGGCCCTCGGCGAGATCCGCTACGGCGAGCCACGCCTCGACGGCGGCGTCGCCCTCAGCGGCCTTCGCGCGGGCCACCAGGCGCTCGGCCACGGTGGCAAAGTCACCCTGCGCACGGGCCAGCTGCTCCAGGCGCTGGTCCGCGAGCGGGTGGTCGGGCTGCTGGGCCAGCAGCGCGGCCCAGGCGGCGCTGGCGTCCGCGGGCTGCTCCAGGCGCTCATAGGTGTCGGCCAGGGCGGCCCACAGCTCGGCACGCCGGGTGTCGTCGGGGGGCAGCAGGTCGAGCAGGCGGCGGTCCACCTGGGCCCGGCCGCCGTGATCGCCCAGGTGGGCGTAGGCGGCCCGCGCGGCCCACAGCGCGTCGCGATCGTCCGGGCGGCGGCGCAGCACGGACTCCCACGCCGACAGCGCGTCGGTGGGCCGGTCGAGGCGATCGGCGTACAGGCTGCCCAGCAGCCGGTCGAGGCGCACGATCGCGACCTCCTGCGTGGCCAACGACCGGCGGCGCTCGCAGATCTCGGCCAGCATCTGCCAGCGCTCGGCCTTCAGACACAGCGGCTCAAGCTCGGCCAGGACCGTCCGCTCGTCGGCGCCCAGATCCGCCGCGGCCTGCCACCAGCCGATGGCCGCGTGCACGTCATCCAGCTCGGTGGCCAGGCGGGCCGCGCGCAGGCGGAGCGGCAGATCGTCAGGCGCCAGGGGCGCCCGCTGGGTGAGCACGGCCAGCAACCCGGCGCGGTCGCCCGCCCGCTCGCGCAGGGCCTCCAGCTGCTGAAGGGCGCGGGGGTGGTCCTTGACCTCTGCGACCACCGCCTCCAGCCGGTTGATGGCCTCGGCGGTGTACCCGGCGTCCGCCCAGAGCTGGCCGGCCTCCAGGGTCAGCTGCAGCGCCTGATGCGCGGGCAGGCCGGGGACGGCGCGGGCCGTGTCGAGGCGGGCGGCGAGGTCGAGGCGGCGATCGTCGTCCGCCCACAGGCGCCGCAGCCCGTCCAGGCTGGCGCGGTCGGCGGGATCGGCACGATCCAGCACGAGGCACCACAGCCGCTCGGCGTCCGCCGGTCGCTTCAGGCGGCCGGCGTACAGGTCGGCGGCCCGGTGCCCCAGCCGGCGGATGCGGTCGGCGTCGTCGGTGTCGGCCAGGGCCGCCTCGTAGGCGGTGGCGAGATCCGCGAACCGGTCAATCGACGCCGCGAGCGCCTCCAGGGCCTCGCGGGCAGGCCCATCCTGGGGCTGCTCGAGGAAGGCCTGCCGCCGCCACGTCCAGGCGTCTTGCGGCCGGCGGAGCTCATCGAAGGCGATGTGGCCGAGCTCGGCCAGGACGGGGGCGCGATCCTCGGGCGGCAGCTGCTCGACCCAGCGCGAGAGCAGCCCGTACAGGCGGCCCCAGGCCCGCTGCCGGCGCAGCTGCGGGGCGGCAAGCCGGCCTGCTGTGGCGCCCGCGACGCCACGCTCGACCATGCGCTCAAGGGCGGCCAGGGGCGCGTCAGCCGGCCCGACCTCGATGAGCGCGCCCAGGCGAGCCGCAGCCGCCTCGGGGTCGCCCAGGCCGATCTCGACCCAGTCGCAGACGGCCAGCGCCAATGGCTGGCCGTTCTGCGGGCCTTCGGCGAGCACGGCGTCGGCGGCGGCCACCAGATCGGCGACGCGATCCGAGGCGGTCGCGGCCGCCGACAGCTGCGCGCGGTAGGCGCCGTCGGCGTGGCGGCGGCCCAGGCCCGGCAGCAAGACGTCGAGCGCCCGATCGGGATCAGACAGCCTGCCCATGGCCAGATCCGCCGCGCGATCCAACAGCGCGTCGGCGGTCGAGGGCGCCTCGCTGAGGTGCGCGGCGCGGTCCAGCAGCAGATCCACCAGCGCCGGCCACTCGGCCCGGGCCTCCAGCCGGCTGGCGAGGTGCTCGAAGGCCTCCTCGTGCGCGGGCTGGGCCGACAGCACCTGCCGCAGGGCGGCGTCGCCCACCGGGCCGGCGTCCAGCCGCGCGATGCGCAGCCGCAAGGCCTCAGCTTCGGCCGGGGGGGCCGCCTCGGCCCGCCGGCTCAGGACCATCACCAGGGGCGCGTTCGCCCCGGCCGCGCCATAGAGCTGCTCCAAGGCACGCAGGGCCTCAGCGTCATCGGGGGCCGCGGCGCGCACAGCCTCGAAGTCGGCGACGGCGCCGGGCGCGTCCGCGAGCGCCCCCGCGCGCAGCCGGGCCCGCTGGCGGTGCAGCGCCACGCGGCGCTCGTCTTGGGCGGGCAGCCGCTCCAGGAGCACGTCGAGGACGGCCGCATGGGCCTCGGGCGGGCCGGCCTGCTGCCAGGCGCGGTGCAGCGCCCACGGGGCCTCGGGGTGGGCGCGGTCGGCCTCGAAGGCCGCCTGCCAGGCGATCAGCGCCGCGGCGTCATCGTCCAGCGGGCCCGCCAGCAGGCGCGCGCGATCCGCATGGTGGGCGGCCTGCTCGGCCGGGTCCCCGGCACAGGCGGCGAGGCGCACCAGCACCTCGGCCTCGGCCGCGGGGGCGTCGAGCCGCTGATGCAGCGCCCGCAGCGCCTGCAGGGTCTCGGGCCGCTCGCCGACCAGATCGTGGACGGCTCGCCAGTGATCCACGGCCTCAACGGGCCGATCCAGGGGGCCGGTGCACAGGGTCGCCAGCTCAACGTGGGCGGCGGCGCGCTCGGCGGGCAGGCCGAAGCCCGTGGGCGGCTCCAGGGCGGCATGCAGAGCGGCCCAGTCGCCCTCAGCCCGCAGCAAGCCCACCAAGGTCGCGCGGGCCTCCGACAGCGTGGGCGCGGCGTCGAGCACCTGCCACAGCAGCTCGATGCGCGCCGCGGCCGACGGCAGGGCGGCGGCCAACCCAGCCACGCGCCGGGCGAGCGCCTCGCGATCGCTGCCCCGGGCCAGCGCGAGCCGGGCCGTGAGCACGGGCAGCAGGGCCTCCGGCTCCGCCCCCTGAGCGGTGAGGTGCGCGTCGAGGGCCGCGAGGGCCTCGCCGTCGCTGGGCAGGGCGGCCAGCACATGTCGCCAGCCAATGGCCGCGCCCGCGACGTCGCCGCGGGCGGTGCGGGCGGCGGCGAGCGCGCGGCCGAGCCGGGCCCGGTCCGCTGGCGCCTGGGCGACCTCGACCGCGCGGGACAGGGCGTCGTCGAGCACGTCCTCGTCGGGCAGGTGCTCCAGCACCCGCTGGAGGCGATCCAGCACCCGGCCGTCCGCGGGATCCTCGACCAGCGCCTCGCCCAGCCAGGCGGCCGCCTCATCGGGGCGGGCCAGCCGCTCGACGCACAGATCCGCCAGCGCCACGAGGGCCTGGGCCCGGGCCGGGCCGGCCGGCTCCGCACCCGCCAGGCGGCGCCGCACCGCGTGGAGCCGCGACCAGTCGCCACGGGCCGCGAGCAGGGGCGCGACCCGGCGCGCCGCCGGCAGATCGCCGGCCGCAGCGAGGGTGAGCAGGCCGTCCAGCGCGGCCCCGTCATCGGGGTCGAGCGTCAGCGCGGCGTCGAAGTGGGCCGCGGCGATGGCCGGATCGCGGCCCGCCTCGGTGCACCAGCGGCCCACGCGGACGTGCAGGGGCCCCACCGGCGCGCCGGCCTCGAAGAGCGACAGGGTCTCGGTGTACAGCGCGATGAGGGCGTCCAGGCGGCCCAACCGGCGCGCCAGCCGGCCCAGGTCGGGCCCCAGCGTGTCGTCGTCGAAGGTCTCCCGGAAGGCATCGACGAGCGCCGTCCAGGCGCCCTCGGGGGCGTCGAGCTGGTGCTCGAAGAGGGTCGCGATCTCGCGGTACAGGGCCAGACGCCGCGCGTCGCCACGGGTCTGGTCGAGGCGCTGCACGAGCAGCTCGATCTGCGCCTCGTGGTCAGCGGCGGTCACCAGGTGGGCCGCAAGGCGCTCCTGAGCGTGCTGATCGGACGGCCGCAGCTCGACGATGGCCCGCCAGACGCGGCCCGCCGCCGCGGGGGCCACGGCCTCGGCGTGGGCCGCCAGGGCGCGCAGGCCCATCAGCGCGTCGGTGACGTCCGTCACGGCGGCCAGGGCCGCGAGCTGGTCGTCAATCTCAGCGGCGGGATCGGGGGCCCCGGGCGTCGGCTGGGCGAGGGCGGCCTGGGCGCCCGCGTGATCGGGCCACCCCGCGACGATCTTTCGCCAGAGCCCACGGGCGGCCGCCGCGTCCCCGTCGCTGGCCAGCCGCGGCGCGTGGGCCTCGGCGACGGTCAGCCACTGGGCGCTCTGCGGGTCGAGCTGGCCGAGCAGCTCGACCTCGAGGGCGCGCACGGCGTCGGTGTCCCCAGCCGCGACCAGCAGGCCGTGCAGGGTCAGCGCGAGGGCCGTGTCGTCTGGCTGAGCGTCGAGGACGGGCCGCAGCGCGGCCGCAGCGCGGGCGGGGTCCGTCGCGGCCAGCAGGCCCGCCGCGCGGCGCCGAGCGCGGGACCGGGCGTCCGCATCGGGCGCCACGCGGGCCAGGCGCAGGGCGATCTCAGCCGCCTCGACGTCGCGGCCCGCGTCGGCCAGCAGGCCGAGCAGCTGCTGCAAGGGCTCAGGGCGCTCACCACCCAGCGCCAAGGCCTTCTCGTAGGCCTCGATGGCCTTGTCGGGGCGGCGCAGGGGCCCAGCAGCCAGGGCGGCCACGCGCTCCATGACGCGACCCCGGGCCGCGCCGCGGGTGACCCGCGCGCGCTGCCGGTACAGGTCGAAGAGGGCCATCCAGGCCCGCTGGCCTTGGTACACCGCCTCCAGCCCCAGGAAGGCCGCGTCATCGTCAGGGGCGATGGCCATGGCCTGGCGGTAGCGGGCGATGGCCGCCTCGGGTTCGTCGGCAGCGTGGGCCAGGCGACCCAGCTCAAGCAGCGCGGCCAGGCGGGTCGGCGCGTCCGGCGCGCGGCGCACCAGCTGCTCCAGCGCCGCACGCCGGGCGGCGTCGGGATCGGGCGCGAGGGCGGCCGGGGGCAAGGTGGCGGTCAGCTCACGGTGCTGGCGGATGGGCGCCCACCCGGGCAGGCCGGCGCGCCACGCCGGGGTCTCGACGCCCCAGGCGCCGCGGGCCACGCCGTCGCGGATCTCGTCCAGGGTGAGGGGGCCGACCCGGCGGCCCGCGACCAGCAGCTGCCAGACGGCGCCCACCTGGCGCGCGAGGGCCGCGGCGGCAGGCCGCCAGCCCGCCGCCCCGACGGGGCGCACCTGAGCGTCCGCGGCGATCTCGCCGGCGGCCACCTGCCGGCGCAGGGCCGCCTCGCTGATCGGCTCAGGCAACCCCTGCACCTCCCACGCGCTGGCGCGGTGGGTGTCTTGATGGTGCTCAGGTGTCTTACCGATCACGCGATCTCCTTGTCTGGCGGGCGCCCGGCCGATCAAACCACCGCGGCGCGGCCGCCCCACTTCGGAAGAAGGGGGTCTGCCACAGTCCTCAAGGGGCGCTGACCGGTCAGGCGACGGGCCGTCCGCGGCGGCTCGTCAACCGATTCAAGGTAACACCGCCACGGCAGGGACACCAACCAGCAGATCAGCGCTCGCCGGGTGGGCGCCCCGACAGCAGGGTCACCAGCCGGTGCCACAGGCCGGGCGCCGGGGGCCTGCTCGGCGACTCGGGCCGGACCGCGAGCGACTGCACAGGGGTCACATCGGTGTCGGATGGGACCGGGCTGGGTCCGCGCCCCGGCGCCCTTGGGGCCGCTGAGGGGGGGGGGCGCGCGGGCTCGCGGGGCGGCCCCGGCTCGGGCGGCGGGGTCCCTGCGGGCGCCGTGCGCCAGGGCATCTGCGTAGGCAGCGGGGGGTCGACGCTGTCGTCGTCCTGCACCGGATCGTCGCTCGGCTCGAAGCCAAACCCGTCCTCGGTCACCACCACCCGCACGCCGCTGACCGCGTCGCCCTCGGCGAGCCGGTTGAGCACCGACGAGGACAGCCCGGGCAGCAGATCCTGGGTCAGGATGGCGTCGATGTTTCGGGCCCCCGCGTGGGACTCCGTGCAGCGGGCGACGATGGCGGCGATGGCGGCAGGGTCGATGCCCAGCGGTACGCGGTGGGTGTCGGCGAAGCGGGCCTGGATGGCCTCCAGCTTGAGCCGCACGATGCGCGCCAGATCCTGCACGCCCAGCGGGTGGAACGGCACCACGGTCATGCGCCCCAGCAGCGCGGCGGGGAAGGCGCTGAGCAGGGGCTC
Source organism: bacterium (assembly GCA_030424955.1). Taxonomy (GTDB): domain Bacteria; phylum Myxococcota_A; class Bradymonadia; order UBA7976; family UBA1532; genus JACKDL01. Next base: position 7,858 of record JAUHVS010000026.1, read on the forward strand.
GCGCAGGGCCTCGCGGAGCGCCTGGGCCGAGGGCCGTGTCGGCCGGCGGCAGGCCCGCTCGATGACCTCTGTGCCGACGTTCGAGGTCAGCAGGATGATGGTGTTCTTGAAGTCCACCACCACGCCCTGTCCGTCCTCCAGCGTGCCCTTGTCGAACACCTGGAAGAACAGCTCCAGCACGTCCGGGTGGGCCTTCTCGACCTCATCCAGCAGCACGAGGGAGTAGGGCCGCCGCCGCACAGCCTCGGTGAGCACGCCGCCGCGGCCATAGCCCACGTAGCCGGGCGGGGCCCCCTTGAGCTGACTGACCGTGTGGCGCTCCTGGTACTCGCTCATGTTGATGACGACCATGTTCTGGGCGCCGCCATACAAGGTCTCGGCCAGGGCCACGGCCGTCTCGGTCTTGCCCACCCCGCTCGGCCCCACCAACAGGAAGACGCCGACGGGCTTGTGCGGATCCTCCAGCCCGGCGCGGCTCGTGCGGATCCGCCGCGCGATGGCGTCGACGGCCTCCGGCTGACCCACCACGCGCTCGCCGAGGGTGCCGTCCAGCCGCAGCATCGCCGACACCTCGTCGGTGAGCATTCGGCCCACCGGCACGCCGGTCCAGTCGGCGATGACCGAGGCCACCGCCCGCCGGTCCACGTCCAGGGGCACCATGGGGTGCTCTCCCTGCAGCAGGGCCAGGTTCTCGCGCTCGGCCAGCAGCTGCTTGCGGATCTGGTCGGGCTTCGCGTGCCGGGTCTCGAGCCGGCCCTCAAGCTCGCGGATGCGCTCGACCTTCTGTCGCTCGGCGTGCCAGCGCGCCTCCAGCTCGGTGGACTGCCGCCGGGCCTCGTCGGTGGCCTCCAGCAGGTGCGCCAGCCGCTCGCGGTGATCGCCGTGGGTGGACTGCTCCCGCTCGAGCTGGCTGACCTCGGCCTCCAGGCGCTCCAGGTGTCGGGCGGCGTCCTCGACGGGGCCGGGGGTGCTGCGCAGCCCCACGCCGACCCGCGCACAGGCGGTGTCGATGACGCCGATGGCCTTGTCGGGCAGCTTGCGGCCGGTGAGGTAGCGCTGCGACAGGCGCACGGCGTCCTGTACGGCCTCATCCAGCACCCGCACGTTGTGGTGGCGCTCCAGGTGACCCACGAGCCCGCGCACCATCGCGATGGCCGTCTCGGTCGTCGGCTCCTGCACCTGTACCACCTGGAACCGCCGCGCCAGGGCCGAGTCCGCCTCGAAGTACCGCTTGTATTCCGCCCAGGTGGTGGCGGCGATGGTGCGCAGCTCGCCCCGGGCCAGGGCCGGCTTGAGCAGGTTCGCGGCGTCCCCCTGACCGGCGGTGCCCCCCGCGCCGATGAGGCTGTGCGCCTCGTCGATGAACAGCACCACGGGCCGTACGGCGCGGTTGACCTCGTCGATGACCGCCTTGAGGCGCTGCTCGAACTCGCCCTGCACGCTCGCGCCCGCCTGGAGCAGCGCCAGATCGAGCAGCCGGAGCGACACGTTGCGCAGCCCGGGGGGCACGTCGCCGGTGGCGATCCGCCGGGCCAGCCCCTCCACCACCGCGGTCTTGCCGACCCCCGCCTCGCCGGTGAGGATCGGGTTGTTCTGCCGGCGCCGCGCCAAGATGTCGATCACCTGCCGGATCTCGGCGTCCCGCCCGATGATCGGATCAATCTCGCCGGCCCGGGCCTTGGCCGTCAGATCCACCGTGTACTGGTCCAGCGCCTCGTGGGTCTCGCGCAGCTGAGAGGGGGCGAGGTCGAGGGCGGGGGGGGCCGTCATGGGGCCGGCCTGCGCGCTCCCCGACTCACCGGTGTGCGCGACGATCTGCTTCAGGTCGCGGCGCAGCAGATCGGGGTCCAGGCGCCGTAGGCTGGGGGCGGACTGCACCAGCAGATCGCGCAGGCCCTCGACCGTTCGGCAGGCCATGAGGATGGCGCCCGATCGCACGCGGTGGGCCTGCAGGTGCAGCGAGGCCACCAGCCAGGCCTCGCGGAGCAGCCGGGGCACCTGATCCGAGAAGGTGGGCACCTTGGTGTTGCCCCCCTTCAGCTCGTACAGCGTGCGATCCAGCTCCTGCACCACCAGCTCGGGGTCGATCCCGTAGTGCTGGAGCACCGCGCGCACGTCGGACTTGCGCTTGCGCAGCAGCTGGAGCAGCAGGTGCTCCACCTCGATGGTGTGGTGGCCCATCTGCACGCTCAGGCCGGCGGCGTCCTCCAGCGCCTTGCGGCTGGTGGGGTTCAGCGTGCTGATGAGGGTCTTGAGATCGTCCACGGTGGCGTTCGCTGGCGGTGGCTGGCGTGGTCAGTGTCGCGCGGTCGGGCAGGGGACGCCAGAAGGTCAACTTGACCCGCCTGGTGAAACTCGCAAAGCTCGAATAAGCCGAAACCCGAGTGAGCCGTGTCGCCGATGATCGAAGCCGAGCCAGCCGACGCGCCTGCGTTGCCAGACAGCGTGCCGGGGGAGGGCATCCCCGGTGCCGTGGCGTGGGCGACCACAGCCATGGGGCTGCTCCTGGGCGCGGCGACCTTCTGGGTCGTGCTCTCGTCCGATGCGCCGGCCGTCGCCCGGCATCGGCCCCAAGCGCGGACGGCAGCGATGGCCGTCCCCCCGCCGGCGGCGCCTGCACCGACCCCCCGCGCGCTGGCCCCGCCTGTGGCGCCGGACGAGGCCCCCGTGGCTGCGCCCGCCCCGCCGCCGGAGGTCCCCGCGCTGGCGCCGGCGGTTCGCGACGAGGTCATGCAGCTCGACCCCGTCCTGGTGCCCCCGGGGACGGGCGATGACGCCTGCGTCGCGCTGCGCCTGGTGTACGCCCCGAACGCGCACAAGCCGGGCCGCGACGACCGCGCCCGGCTGCAGCGGCTGGCCGATCAGCTGCGGGGCGCGCCCGTGGATGAGATCCTCGTGCAGGCATACACCGACACCCAGGGGGACGCCGCCGAGAACCTGGCCCGCAGCCACCGGCGGGCGGTGTGGGTCCGGGAGGCCCTGGCGGGCGCTGGCGTCGACCGACGGCACCTCACGGCGCAGGCCTTTGGGGAGTATGTGCCCCAGCCGGGCATCGCCCCCGGCGATCCGCGCAACCGCCGGGTCGAGGTGCGGGTGCGCGGTGGCCAGTGCCCCGACCTGGAGGCCCCGGCGCCATGATCGAGCTGTGGGGCGTTGGGATCGCGTCGGGCTTCGCGCTCTGGCTCGGCGGCTACCTGGTGGGCGCCCGCCGCGGGATCGCGGCGCGGGCTCAGCTCCGGCGGGCGTACGACCATGAGCACGCCCGGCGGCTGGCGGCGGAGGCTGAGACCACCCCGTCAGCGGCGGGCGGCGACGCCCGGGCCGAGCTGGACGCGGCCACCGTGCAGGCGCTGATCGCGCCCGTGCTGGCGCAGGGCAACGCGCACACCGCTGGCCTCATGGCCGAGGTGCAGCGCCTGACAGCGGCCCTCGCGGCGCGGGACGCGGCCGAGCGCGCCGTGTCCGAGAGCGCCGCCGCGCCGGCCGCACACGATGCGGCCTGTGTGGCGCGGGTGACGCGTGCGGTCCAGGGTGTCATCGAGACCGATCTGCTGGCCGCTGGGGGCGGCTCGCTGCGGCCGGGCCTGGTCGCGGTCATGGACGCGGCGGTCGCGACGGGCGTCATGCGGGGGGCCGTCATCAGCGATCCCAACGGGCTCCTCCTGGCCGCCAGCACGCGCGCGACGGCGCCGGAAGAGGTCGCCTCTGCGTGGGTCCACCTGGATCGCCTGGCCACCCAGGTTGAGGGCTCGGGCCAGGCGCCGCTGGCGACCTCGACCTTCATCGACGTCAACGGTCGGCACCTCAGCACCTGCTGGTTGGAGTCGTCGGGATGGCGCTGTCTGGTGACCGTCGACAGCGGCGATCAGCCCCTCCCGGCGGGGGCGATGCGCCCGCTCACCGACGGCCTGAACGCGGTGCTGGGGGCCACCCTGGGGCGGCCGTTCCCGCCGCTCCCCGGCCGCAGCCCGAGCGCGCGGACCTGAGGGGATCCGATGGGCGCCGGGCGCTCCCCGTCAGAAAAGCGGACGTCATCCAGGGGTGAGCGCGGCTGCCCGGGTGCGGTCAGGCTCGGCTCAGCGCCGGCCGCGCGAGGGGCGCGGGCGGATCAGGCGGCGTCGCGGCGGGCGGTCGTGGGCATCTCAAGGCCAACCACCGTCAGCAGCCCGTCGCCCAGCTCGCTCCACAACACCCGGCGCCAGCGCTGGAGCTCAGCGGGGACCGGCAGGCTCCACTCGTAGGGCGTGGGCCGGCGCATCAGCGCCACGGCGATAGGCCGGGGACCGCCAACCTCGCGCAGCTTGCGCAGCAGCCCGATGATCTCGGGGCTCGGCGGACCGTCCGCGCGCACCAGCACCAGCAAGCGCACCCGCACGGGCAGCTCGCCGGCCGCCAGCTGATCGACCAGGGCGGTCTCGCGGGCGAACTGTGGGGCGAAGTCGGCCTCGTCCAGCCCGGCGACGTGTTGACCGAACTGCTCCTGTACGGCGGGGGGGATCAGGTCCAGATCCGTGGGCACGTCCTTGTAGCGCACCACGTGGAAGGGCTGATCATCGGCGGGGAGCAGCCGAGCGGCGAAGCTGACCTTCACCTCGCGGCTCTCCGGCAGGGGCCCGTTCAAGATCCACGACGTCCACCCCAGGCGGACCCCCTCGCGGGCGTTGAGCGCCGGGCGGCCAGGGGCGATCTCGGCGGGCTTCACCTGCACCTTCAGATCGAAGTCGTACGCTGAGCGCGCATAGAACTGCGTCAGCTTGTACAGCGCCTCGAACCGGCCGCCGGTGGGCAGGAAGTCCACATAGTCCTGCCAGGTGAGGGGGCCCAGGTGCAGCGCGAACCGCGACTGCGGGTCGAAGACCTGGCCGCCGGCGATGGTCGACACGCCCAGCCGGTTGTGGTGCTCGCCCGTAGTCAGGGCGGTGCGCTCGTTGGCGCCCAGGCGAATCCAGCGGCCGCAGAGCTGCTCGCCGGTGACGGGCATCTTGAAGAAGTGGCTGAGCATGCGCTCCAGCCCGTGCATCGAGCGATCGTGCTGCCAGAACAGCCCGGCGTAATAGATGAGGTCGCGGGCCTCCAGGCCCCGCTCCCCCTCGAGCCGGTGGTTGACGTGGCGATCGAAGGCCGCCTGCGTGTCGGTGGGGCGCAAGCCGGCGAAGGCCAGCAGGTACTGGGCGTAGGGGTGCCGCTCGGGGGCCTCGGTGTGCAGCGTGGGCCGGTGCCGCTGGCGCACGCGGTACCACAGCGAGATCAGCCGGTGGTTGATGATGTCGAGGAACGCCTGCAGGGCGTGGTCGCCACGGCGGATGCGGTCGCGGATCAGCTCGGTATAGAAGAGCGGGAGCGGGCCGCGGGCGCCGGCCAGGCCAAGGAAGTTGACCGTGACCTGGGCCTGCTCGCCGTCCGCTGGGGTCGGCCGCACCGTGCGCAGATCGCTGGCGTGGAACCCAAGATCGGCGTGCGCGCTGAAGCGCACCGGCTCCTCATCGGGATCGTCGCTGCCACCGGGGGGCGTGAGCACCTGGCCAGTGTCGGCCCGCCGGCGCCGCTCCAGGCCCTCCAGCAGCTTCACCAGCTGATAGAAGTCGAAGCGATACGGCGGATCGAAGTACCGGGCTAGCGCTTGCTCGTCGGGATGTTCGGCGGCCATACCTTCCAGATCCCCTCACGCTGCCGCGACAGCATCACCAGCTGAGTGAAGACGTTGATGGACGAGTGGAGCCCGAAGTACTCGTTGAGGACCTGACCCATCAGCAGCGGGCTCGCGCCGTTGAAGCGATCCTCGTCGATGGTCACCGTGATCCGCTGGACGCGCACGAAGCCTTGCCAGGACGCGTCGGAGGCGCGCAGCGCGACGCGCTCCTTCTGCACCGACACGATCGCCTGGAGCTGGGGCTCGATGGACTCCATGGAGGTGAACCCGTACACCCGAAGCTGCTCCTGCAGTGCGGACGTGAGGGCCTCTGGATCATCGGGCAGGCTCGAGTGACTCAGCGACAAGTGGCTGACCAGTCGCCACAGGCTCTCACCCTCCAGGGGGGGCGTCACCTGAGCGGTGGGGCGGGTCAGCAGCTCCACCTTGGCGTGGGGGCCATCCTCGATGTTGAGCAGCTCACCGCGATCCAGGAACGTCGGCAGATCCCGGTTGGTGCACGTGAGGTGCGCGCGGTAGGTCTCTTCGAGGGGCAGGGCCGGCTCCATGCGGCGGTCGAGGAACGACAGGTAGATGTCGGTCCCGGGCACCTTCACGTTGCGGCTGGGGCGCCGGGCTGCGAGCCAGTACACCGTCTGAGGATCCGCGTTGTGCTGGCCGCCGTAGAGCGGCGCCAGGATCGTGGAGTCCGGGTCGAGGGTCAGGCTGGGCGTGATCGCGCGGATGGTGTGCACCTCAGTGGTGCGCTCCTCGCGGGAGTCGGGCTGCAGCAGGTACTCGAAGCTGCGCCCGGTGATGTTGATCGGCTCGCTGACCTTCTCAAACAGGTTGATGATCGGGGTGCAGCCCATGCGGAAGGTGTCGGGGCGCACGCTCAGCCGCTGCCGGGGCATCGTGTCGAACATGAAGATCAGGTCGAGCTCGTCCGACGCCTGTGAGGCGTCGATGCCCTCGACATCGAAGAACATGAACTTCTCGGGGAACCCGAAGTACTCCTGAAGCAGCGCGAAGCCCGTGAGCGCCTGCGGCGGCGTGGGCAGGATCACCTCGTCGGGGCGAAAGCCCACGGGCGCCACCTTGGCCTCGGGCGGCATCTGGCCGCGGCCAGCGGGCTGGTTCGCGGGGACACAGGCGACGCCGACGCAGTGCGACAGCAGCAGCTCGTACAAGCCGCCCCGCACCCGGTCGTCGCCATCGAGGAAGAGCCGCAGGTTGTCGAAGCCCAACAGGCGCAGCGGCTCCGAGTTCGTCTTGAGCCGCAGCCGCAGCACCGATCGCACCTTCGCGTAGTCGCGACCGCCCAGGAACCCGTGGGTCGCGGGCGCCTCGAACTTGGCCTCGGTGATCGAGATGGGCCACAGCGTGATCGGGTAGGTGGTGCGGAACCAGCAGGTGCGCCGCTGGAACGTGGTCTGCTGGTACAGCTTGGTGCCCGCGGGCATCACCTCGCCAGTGGTGAGCCCCGCGCCCCCCTCGTCGGGGGTGATCTGCGCGATGGCCATCGACGGCACCGGCAGGGTGAAGTGCGGGTACAGGTAGCCGAGCAGCCCGCTGGTGATCTCGGGCAGCTCGCCCTCGAGGTGGTGCTGCAGCTTGGCGGTCAGGAACGCAACGCCCTCGATCAACCGCTCCACATGGGGATCGGGAGAGGGCCCACCGTCGATCTCGAGCCGCTTGGCCACCCGGGGGTACTGCTGGGCGAACTTGGCGCCCATCCGGCGGAACCAGGTCAGCTCGTCGCGGTACCGGTTGAGGAGTGCCTCTTCAACGTCAACTGCCATTGACCTCGACCACCCCTCCGCTGTTCTCGAGCTCGAGCCCAAAGGAGACGGGCTCCCGGGCGTGATCCATCAGGAGCCAGGCGTCGACCCGGACCTGACACCGGCTGCGGTGCCCCTCGATGGGCTCGACGGTCAGCCGGCGGATCTTGAGACGGGGCTCGAACGCAGTGATCGCCTCACGCAGCGCTCGAGCCAACAAATTGCGATCCTCTTCGGACGAGGCATACAGATGGCTGTAGTCACTCAGACCGTAGTCCACCACGGAGCGCTCGGACGGCTTTCGCCGCCGACGCACCTTCTCGTCGACACCAGCCTCAAATGTTGTGCGGGTGTTCAACAACCAGCGGAGATCGCGGAGAATCGAACGCCCGAACTGGGCTCGATTCTGGGTCCGGAAGGGCGGCCGCTCAGGGGCCACCCCCGGGGCGTCATCCAGGAGACGATCCAGGATAGACGCGCGAGTCTGCTGGGGACCGTCGTCGTCGTTGGAGCGCGAGCGCATATTTCAACGACTCCGGCGGTTCCCCCGCAGCTCGAACCTCGGTCTTAGGCGACGAGGTTGGTCATCAGGTCGTGGCTGACCGGCTGGTCGGCGCCCACGGTGCCCTTCATCTTGTCCTGGCCGTTGTAGGTGTAGGTCACCTTGGCGTAGTTGACCGAGACGACCTCGGCGGGCATGTCACCGGGGCCACCCGACAGGGAGTAGTCCGTGATGACGCAGCTCTCGAGCTCGATCTTCAGGTAGGGGACGGCCATCTGGGCCGCGCCGGTGTCGCCGGCGGAGCGGTAGGCCACGAACTGCATCTTGTCGATGTGCTTGCCGCTCCAGCACATCTTCAGCAGGTCGTCGGTGGCGGAGTCGAGGACCTTCTGGAAGCTGAAGGGGGCGTGGTGCGCCTTCTCGACCGTCGCGCCGCCGGCGGCGGAGCGGGTGGAGGTGGTGGGCTGGGTGAAGCCGTGGCTCCAGCTCAGGACCTCGATCCACCCCTCGTTGCCCTTGGAGGTGCTGCCGCCGTTGATATCGGGGCCGGTGAACTTGATGAACGTGTTGAACGCCATGACATCCTTCCAATCCGGGGCAAGTCACCCCGATGATTTGTTCCGAGGCCGCAAACCCGCGAGCCTCGGAGATTCAGAAAGGTCGTGACGGCACCCTGCCGTCACGACCGCCTGGATCAGGCCGCGGGCGGAGGCAGATCCGCCACGAGCCTGATGGACGCACTCAGCTCATCGAGCTGGAAGTGCGGCCGAACGAAGACCACCGCCCGGTAGGCACCCGGCCGCCCCGGGATGTCGCTGACGTCGACGCGAGCATCCCGCAGCGGGTACTTGGCCTTGAGCGACTGGCCAGCGTCATCCTTACCCAAAACGTACTGCATGATCCAGCGGTTCAGGTAGGAGGACACCTCGTCACGGGTCATGAACGAGCCGACCTTGTCGCGCGCCAACACCTTGAGATAGTGGGCGAAACGGGACGCCGAGAGCACGTAGGGCAGCTGCGCCGAAATGCGTGCGTTCGCGTTGGCCGAGTCGGTGTCGTAGGTGCGCGGCTTCTGGACCGTGGGGGCCCCGAAGAACGTCGCGTAGTTGGTGTTCTTGCAGAACACCAGGGCCGCGAAGCCCAGGTCGTTCAGCTCCTTCTCGCGGCGGTCCGTGATGGCCACCTCGGTCGGGATCTTGGTCGCGATGTCGCCGTCGGCGGTCTTGTACTTGTGGAGGTTGAGCCCCTCCACCATGCCGCCACCCTCGGCGCCGCGGATCGCGGCGGTCCAGGAGTACATCGCGAAGGCGTTGGTGATGCGCTCACCCAACGCCCAGGAGCTCGCGCCCCAGCAGTACGACTTGTGGTTGGTGCCGTCGACGTCCTCGACGAAGTCGAAGCCGTCGATGGGGTTGTCGGGGCCGTAGGGGAGCCGCATGAGCATCCGGGGCATGGTCAGCGCGGTGTACCGCGAGTCCTCCATGTTCCGGAAGGCGTTCCACTTCTCCATGTTGGACTCGAAGAGCTTGGCGAGGTCCCGGGGATCCCCGAGGCGCTCGAAGCTGTCGAGACCGAACATGTTGGCGTTGGCCGACGCGATCAGGGGCGCGTGGGCGGCGGCCGCGATGTTGCTCAGGCCCATGAGGAGGTCGAGATCGGCGTTCGAACGGCCGAAGTCGTAGCCACCCACCAGGCAGCCGTAGGGCTCGCCACCGTAGGTGCCGTACTCCTCCTCGTAGATCATCTTGAACAGCCGGCTCTGGTCGAAGTCCGACGCGTTCTCGATGTCCTTGAGCATCTCCTTCTTGGTGGCGTGCAGCACCCGCAGCTTCAAGCGCTGGCTGGTCTCGGTCTTGCTGACCAGGTAGTGCATGCCGCGCCACGCGGCCTCGAGCTCCTGGAAGTCCGGCTTGTGCAGGATCTCGTTGAGCTGAGCCGTCAACGCCGCGTCGAGGCCCTTGATCTGGGCCTCGATGAGCTGGATGGCGTTCTTGATGGTCTTCTGCTTGTCGCCGGCGACGCCGCCGGCGATGGCCTGCTCCAGCAGGGCCTTCAGGCCGTCGCGCGCGCCGGCCTTCTGCGTCTCGGCAATGACCGAGGTGAGGATGTCACCAGCAGCCTCAGTCGTGGTCGCGGCCGCAGCCGCGCCCTTCTCACCGCCCGTGGGACGAGCACCCATAGCGATCTCCTTCTCGAGAGTCGTTCAGTTCGTTCCAAGCATGCGTCAGCGTGGCCCAGGGGCTCACAGCTTCTTCATGAGCTCCTGCAGCTTGCCCTTCAGCTCGTCATCGCTCGCGCTCGAGGAGATGACGTCGTTGAGGGACGAGGCCAGGTCCTCGTTGACGTAGATCTTGGCGAGGAGCGCGTTGAGCGCCTGCCGCTTCTCGTACGTCTCACGCAGCTTGTCGACCTGCTGGACGACCGCCATGGGCTCGAAGTCCTTGATGCCCGTGAACTTCAGATCGACCGCGATGTTCTCGCTCTTGTCGTCGATCTTGTTCGGGACCGGGAACGACAGGCTCGGCTCCACGGAGGCGAGCACGTCGTCGAAGTTGTCGCCATCGATCTGGACGAACTTCCGGTCCTTGAACTTCTCGCCCTTGGTGTGGCCGGCGAGGTCCGCCATGACACCGACGATGAAGGGCAGCTCCTTGACCTCCATCGCGTCGCCGACTTCCACATCGTAGGTGATCTGGACGCGGGGCGGACGGTTACGCCCGATCTTGTGCTGAGTGCGGTCAGCCATACCTGCTCCTTGCTCGAGCCGACGGTGGTTCCCCCTCCGGTCGGTGTCGCGAGCTGTCTTCCCAATAAAAGTCCGCGCAGTAGGGAAATGCCGTCAGTCCCCCGACCGACGTCCCACGCGGGCTTCGAAGAATCTCAGTCAGGCTGCTTCATGCCAAGCAGCGAATAGATGGCGCCGAGGTTGTGCTGATCTTGCACAAGCTCCTGCACCAGCTCCGCGAACGTCATGTTGCCCCAGCTCACGGCACGCCGGATGAGATGGGGCACAGGGCTGTGCGGCTCTTTCTGGATCAGATAGTCCGACGCCTCCGAGAGCCGCTGATAGGCCTCGGCTCGGTTTCGGATCGGCCCCCACCGTACGCCCTTGCCGCCGGGATCGTCGCGCTGAATCGACGCGCCACCCTCTTCAGTGTCCGCGGCCGCGTCTGTCTCCTCGCCGTCGGGCTCTTCCTCGGCCTTCTGGTCCAAGGCGGAGCCCACGAAGTTCGCCATGCCGGCGATGATCTCCTTGAACTGCCACAGCGCCGCCATGGGCTGGCCGATCTTCTTGTCGACCAGCTTCTCAAGATCCTCGGCGGCGAGCTTCAGATCGTGCAGCTCTGTGGACACCTGGCGATAGAAGCGCGCCGGCGTCAACAAAACGGCGGTCTGGAACTGCGGCGTGGAGACCTCACCCTCACCAGGCTTCTGGCCCGCACGCTCCAGCATGCTGGCCTTCTCCCAGTCCTGCCAGGTCAGGATCTCGGGCTCTTTGGTGTTTGGCTCGGTCATCGGGACGAGCTTCAACTGCATGCTGAGCTTGTCATTGATCCAAGCGATGGGCGCCATGCGAGAGTCGAGGTCGTCCTCGTCGATCTGCGGGTAGAGCGAGTCCCAGAAGCGGTCGCAGAGGGTCTCGATGACCCGCAGCCC
>JAUHVS010000802.1 GCA_030424955.1 bacterium
CGGCGATACCGCCTACGAGAAAGCCTACAACGAGACGCTGGCGAGGCTGGAAAAGGACGACATCGAGTTTGTCGAGATCGACTTCATGCCCTTCGACGAGGCGGCGCGAGCCGATGTCGAGGCGATCACAGCCCGCCGCTTCGGGCGCGATCGCCAGGCGCTCCGCCTGCCCGAGTTCCTGCGCCGCCCCGTGGGCAAGGGGGAGCGGGTCAGCGCGGTCCGCCGGCTCATGCGCGCGGGCAACCTGCACACGGTCTGTGAAGAGGCGCGCTGCCCCAACCTGGCCGAGTGCTTCGCCCACAAGACCGCCACCTTCATGATCCTGGGCAAGAACTGCACGCGGGCGTGTGGTTTCTGCGCCGTGGGCACGGCGGTGCCCGCTCCCCTCGACCCGGCCGAGCCGGAGAACGTGGCCGAGGCCGCGGCCGCCCTCGGGCTGGGGCACGTGGTCATCACGAGCGTGAACCGAGACGACCTGCCCGACGGCGGGGCGGCCCACTGGCGCGCGACCCTCGAGGCGGTGCGTGCTCGCCTGCCCGACGCCACCATCGAGGTGTTGACCCCCGACTTCCTTGGGGATTTGGACGCGGTGCACACCGTGGCCTCCGGGCCCCTGGACGTCTTCAACCACAACGTCGAGACGGTGCCGCGCCTCTACCGCCGCGTGCGGCCCAAGGCCCGCTACCCGCGGTCGCTGGCCGTGCTCAAGGCGGTGGCTGAGGCCTACCCGGCGCTGGCGGTCAAGAGCGGGCTCATGGTGGGCCTGGGTGAGCAGCGCGACGAGGTGTTCGCCCTGCTCGCGGATCTGCGGGCCCACGGGGTGAACATCGTCACGCTGGGGCAGTACCTGCGCCCGAGCCTGAAGCACGTGCCGGTGGTGGAGTACCTCACCGAGGCGGCCTACGACATCTACCGCGCAGAGGGCCAGCGGCTGGGCTTCGAGCACGTCTTCGCGGGGCCCTTCGTGCGGTCGTCGTACAACGCGGCAGAGGCGCTGGCGCAGGCTCGCCGGGCGGGCTGACCGGCCAGACCTGACGGCGGTTGCACCCCCGCCGACCCCCCACTAGGATGCGCGCCCATGCCGCGTCGACACGATCTGAAGCGTATCCTCATCATCGGCTCGGGCCCCATCGTCATTGGGCAGGCCTGTGAGTTCGATTACTCGGGGACCCAGGCCTGCAAGGCCCTGCGTCGCGAGGGCTACGAGGTGATCCTCGTCAACTCGAACCCGGCCACCATCATGACCGATCCCGAGATGGCGGATCGGGTGTACATCGAGCCGATCACGCCCGACGAGGTCGCGAAGATCATCGCGGTCGAGCGGCCCTGTGCGCTGCTGCCGACCCTGGGGGGGCAGACCGCCCTGAACACCGCCCTGGCGCTCTCGGACGCTGGCGTGCTCGCCGAGTACGGCGTCGAGCTGATCGGCGCGAGCGTCGAGGCCATCCGCAAGGCGGAGGACCGCGAGGCCTTCCGCGCGGCCATGGAGTCCATCGGGCTCGACATGCCGCGCAGCCGGATCTGCCGCTCCATCGACGACGTCCGCGCCTGCGCCGAGGACTACGGCTTCCCGCTGATCCTGCGGCCGAGCTTCACCATGGGCGGCACCGGCGGGAGCATCGTCTACCGGCCCGAGGAGCTGGCGCTGAACGCGCGCCGAGCGCTGGACGCGTCGCCCACCACCGAGGTGCTGGTGGACGAGTCGATCCTGGGCTGGAAGGAGTACGAGCTGGAGGTGATGCGCGATCACGCGGACAACGTGGTCATCATCTGCAGCATCGAGAACTTCGACCCCATGGGCGTGCACACCGGCGACTCGATCACGGTGGCGCCCGCCCAGACGCTGACCGACCGCGAGTACCAGGTGCTGCGCGACGCGTCGCTGGCCTGCATCCGCGAGATCGGCGTCGACACGGGCGGCAGCAACGTTCAGTTCGGCGTCTGCCCGCGGACGGGCCGGGTGGTCATCATCGAGATGAACCCGCGGGTGAGCCGCAGCTCGGCGCTGGCCAGCAAGGCGACGGGCTACCCCATCGCCAAGATCGCGGCGCTGCTGGCGGTGGGCTTCACCCTCGACGAGCTGTCGAACGACATCACCCAGGTCACCCCCGCGTGCTTCGAGCCGAGCATCGACTACGTGGTGACCAAGCTGCCCCGCTTCACCTTCGAGAAGTTCCCGGCGAGCCCGGCGGTGCTGGGCACACAGATGAAGTCTGTGGGCGAGGCGATGGCCATCGGCCGCACCTTCGTGGAGTCGCTGCAGAAGGCCCTGCGCAGCCTCGAGACCGATCTGTACGGGCTGGAGCAGCGCCTGCGGCTGGACGATCTGGAGACCATCCGCGACGCCATCGCGCGGCCGAGCCCGGAGCGCATCCTGCACCTGGCCGACGCGATGCGGGCGGGCCTGTCTGAGGACGAGATCTACGAGCGCACGGGGGTGGACCCCTGGTTCTTGGCTCAGCTGCGCCAGATCGTGGACGCCGAGGCCTGGGTGGTGGCGCGGCGGGGCAGCCCCCTGGCGGCTGAGGCCCTGCGCCGGCTGAAGCAGATGGGCTTCGCAGACCGCCGCCTGGCGCGGCTGCTGGACGTGGACGAGGCCACGGTGCGCGGCTGGCGCATCGAGGCGCAGATCCACCCGGTGTTCAAGCGCGTGGACACCTGCGCTGCGGAGTTCGAGGCCCACACGCCGTACCTGTACTCGACGTACGAGCAGGAGGACGAGGCCGAGATCACCGATCGCCGCAAGGTGATGATCCTGGGCGGCGGCCCCAACCGGATCGGCCAGGGCATCGAGTTCGATTAC
>JAUHVS010000803.1 GCA_030424955.1 bacterium
GCGGCGGTGGCCGTGGTGGCGACCGCTGGTAAGCCCAGCGCGATGATCCTTCGGGACCATTGAGAGAAGCTCGGACCTCGGTCCGGGCTTTTTTTTTGCCTGCCGCCCGCGGCGCAGCCCGCAGTGGCCCCGCCCGACACGCCAGCCCCCACCGCCGCACCGAGCGCCCCGTCACCCGGATCCGGTGAACCGCCTGTCGCATCGCCGCGTCCCTGACCAGGGGGCGCAGCGCCGAGCCGGCGGCGCGCCCCGGGTCGGGCGGCGCCGATCAGGCCCCCCCAGGCTCGGCCGCGACCCCCCCCCCTGGGCGACCCCGCGAGGGGGCCGCGAGCGCAGCCTTGGCGGCGCCCCACCCCTCCCCGGCGGCCAGCGCCGTGGCCAGCCGCGCCAGGTAGTCCGCGCGCGGGACCAGCCGGGCGCCCAGGCTGCGCAGGTGGGGCGTGTCCTGCTGGCAGTCCACGAAGTGATAGCCCGCCTGCGCCAGCCCCTGGCACAGCCGCCACAAGCCGATCTTGGACGCGTTGGGGCGCGCCGCGAACATGCTCTCCCCGAAGAAGCCGCGCCCAAGGGACAGCCCGTACACGCCCCCGACCAGGTGCCCGCGCTGCCAGACCTCGACGCTGTGGGCGACGCCCAGGTGGTGCAGGCGCACGTACGCCTTGATGAGCCGAGGGGTGATCCAGGTCCCGAGCTGGCCCCCCCGGGGCTGGGCGCCGCAGGCCACCATGACCTGCTCGAAGGCCTGATCCAGCGTGACGTCGAACCCGCCCCGCCGCGCGGCCTTGCGCAGGCTGCGGTGAGCCACGAAGTCCTCGGGCGCCAGGATCAAGCGCGGATCGGGGCTGAACCAGGGGATCGGTGGCCGCCCGTCCCACGGGAACACCCCCTTGCGGTACGCCTCGAGCAGGGTCGCCGGGTGCAGATCGCCACCCAGGGCCACCTGCCCATACGCGTCGGGCGCCATCGCCTCAGGCGCTGGGAACACCGGCTGGCCGCGCTGGCCGTTGATCAGCAGCACCCTCACCCCCCCTGCGGGCGCCGGCCGGCGCCTCCACCCAGCCCCACGCCCGCTGGCTGGGGCGCGGCCCCCCGGTGGCCAGCGCGGCGCCGCGATCCCCCGTGGCAGACCCGGCGCAGCCCGCGCCGCCGCGCACGGATCGAGGCCGTCGATCAGCGCCGTGGTCCTCATGGGAGTCTGGCAGAGCCGCCACCGACGCACCAGCGCCGCCACCCGCCAGCCGCGCCCTGAGCGCCCCCCGGGCGCCTACATACACACACATTCTCGCGTCCCCGCGCCGGGGGCGTTAGGGTGCGACCTGAACCTGCCCCAAGGCCACCCTGCGGGGGGCTGGGGCCCCTGCGCCGTGGGAGTCCATGCCGCTCATCGATTGCCCAGACTGCACCCGCCCGGTGTCAGACCGCGCCGCGTTCTGCCCCAACTGCGGCTGCCCGTCCCGGCACTTCGGCGACGTCACGCCACCGCCCCCCCCGCCGAGGCCCGCCGCCCCGCCGCCAGCCATGGCGCCCGACTTCACGGTCTTCCTGCGCCCGACCAGCTGGGTGCTGCTGTTCTCGGTGGCGGCGCTGCTCGCCGACGTGCTCGGCCTCGCCGCGGGCGAGACGAGCATCCGCCGGCAGAGCCTGCTGCTGACGCTGGGCGCCCAGATCCTGGGCTACACCCTGCTGCACGGGCGGTGGTGGGACAGCCTGCCCAGCGCCCGCCGCACGGTGGATCCGCTGCCCGCCGTGCTGCGCTGCCTGGTGCCCGGCTACAACCTCGTCTGGTTCCGCACGGCCTACGTCACGCTCACCGAAGACCTCAACGCCGAGCTCACCCGCGTGGGGCTGCGCAAGCGCGCGTCCCCCGCGCTGGCCCGCCTGTACGTGTTCGTCTACTACGGCCTGACCCCGGCGGTGGCGGTGCTGCCCCTGCTGGGGGTCGACACCTCGGGCTGGCTTCACCTGGCCGTGGACGGCCTCGCCCTCGCCAGCCTGGGCCTGTACATCCGCGACACCAACGAGGCCGCCGCCTGGCTGCGCGCCGCGGCGGCCGCCGCCGACGCAGCGCCCGCCCCGGCCGCCAGCGGCCAGCCGGCCCACGCGTGACCGCCCGGTGTTGATCCTTGCGGGCCGCCGCCGCAACCCGCTAATGGGCCGCTGATGCGCCCTCGCCTGCCCCCTGCCTTCGCCGCCGTCGCCGCCCTCGGCCTGATCGGGGCGTGGTGGCTGGTCGCGGCGGACGGCGGCCTGATCTCGACGGTGCACGGTCCGGCAGACCAGCGGGCGCTGCCCGCCGCCGAGGGCCAGCGCATGCTGTGGCAGCTCGCCCTGGGGGTGCCCCTCACCGCCGCCCTGTGGGCGCTGTGGCCCACCGGCGCTCGGCAGGCGCGGCTGACCACCCTGGCTGGGGCGCTCACGGGCTGGCGCGGCCTGCTGATCGCCGGGGTGGGCCTCGCCGCCGTGCGGGTGGTGCTGCTGGGCGAGGCGCCCCTCACTGACGACGAGTGGGCCTACCGGTTCCAGGCCCAGACCTTCGCCGCGGGCCGGCTGTGGGCGACGCCACCGCCCGCCACCTCGCACTTCGAGTACCTGTTCCTCACCGTCAGCCAGGGCAAGTGGTTCTGCAACCTGCAGCCCGGCCTCGCCGCGCTCATGACCCCGGGCGAGTGGGCGCTGGGCGACGGGTTCTGGTCGCTGCTGCCCCTCCACGCCGCCCTCGTGCCGGCCGCGGGCGCCCTGGCCCGGCGGCTGGCCGGGCCCACCGCGGCCGCCGCCGCGAGCGCCCTGCTGCTGCTGTCCC
>JAUHVS010000027.1 GCA_030424955.1 bacterium
AGGCGCCGGCCAACGAGATCATCCAGGGGATCGTCGATCTCGACGTGCTCCTGCAGGACCACCACCTGGCCGACCTGAACGACAAGGGCGTCAACTGCGCCCGCCCCTTCGGCCCGCGGGGTATCCGCATGTGGGGGGCGCGCACGCTGAGCAACGAGCCCGAGTGGCGCTACATCAACGTGCGCCGCACGGTGTCGGCCATCGCGTCGGCCATCGAGGCCGGCACCCAGTGGGCGGTGTTCGAGCCCAACGGCCCGGGCCTGTGGAAGCGGGTCAGCCGGCTCGTCGTGGGCTTCCTCATGACCCTGCGCGAGCAGGGCATGCTGACCGGCCAAACCCCTGAAGATGCGTTCTTCGTGCAGTGTGACGGCGAGACGAATCCCCCTGATGACGTCGACCGCGGTATGCTGACGACCCGAATCGGACTCGCGGTGACCCGCCCGGTGGAGTTCATTGTGTTTCGGCTGACCCAGCGCCTGGAGGACCAGGCCCAGTCCGACGAGGAGTGACCGATGGCAGGCTCTGATCGTCCGTACGGGAAGTTCCGCTTCAAGGTCGAGATCGACGGCCTGACGCTGGCGCACTTCCACTCCGTGACCGGGCTCACCCACGAGATCGAGGTGCTCACCCAGCCCGAGGGCGGCGTCAACGACCGGCTGCACAAGCTCCCGGGTCAGGGCAGCTACCCCAACCTCGTCATGAAGCTGGGCTACGTGCACTCCGGGCTGCTCGAGGGCTGGCACAGCAGCTTCACCCGTCGCCCGGGCGGCATCGGCCGTAAGAACGGGAGCATCGTGCTGCTCGACGATCGGGGCGACGAGGTGGGCCGTTGGAACTTCCAGCGGGCCTGGCCCGTGAAGTGGGAAGGGCCCGAGCCCGACGCGTCGAGCTCGGATGTGCTCGTCGAGTCCATCGAGATCGCGCACGAAGGCATCACGCGGGGGTGATCCATGGCCGAGTCCTTGGCCCGTGACATCGTCGCGGCGCCCCACACCGGGTTGGGCGCCACCATGGATCGCTTCGCGGGCGGCCTGGGGGATCGCTATGCCGGCTTCGGCATCGGGCGCGCCCCCGCCGAGGCCAGCCTCGTGCACCGCGTCTTCGACCGCTGGCAGCCCCGGGCCGGCCTGCGCGACCTGAGCGTCTTCGGCGCCG
Organism: bacterium; assembly: GCA_030424955.1. Lineage (GTDB taxonomy): Bacteria > Myxococcota_A > Bradymonadia > UBA7976 > UBA1532 > JACKDL01. The sequence continues at coordinate 1,156 of JAUHVS010000027.1, forward strand.
GCGACCTCAGCGGGCTGGTCCGTGAGTGGGGCGCCTACGACGGCTACGACCGCATGGACTTCGAGGCCGGCGGCCCCTTCGTGGTGCCCGTCGACCCCATCGAGCACCCCACCGGCCTGACGGCCCAGCAGGCCACGCGCCGCAGCCGCGGCAGCCTGTTCGCGCAGGCGCGCCCCCGGCAGGCGGGCGACGCGCGCCCCACGGCCCGCGAGACCTGGCGCGCCACCGACGCCGCGGGCGAACAGCTCAGCCCCTACCCCGCGGCCATGGGCCGCGCGGGCGCCATCGACCGCCACCTGCTGCGCTTCCCCGACGCCCGCGCCGTGGTGCAGCCCAGCGGCCCCGCCGCCCGCAGCCTGGGGCAGGCCCTGATCACCGACGCCGGCCCCGGCCGCGCCTGGGGCCCCACAGCGCAGCGCCTGACCCCCGCGATCACGGGCGCCGAGGCCATGGCCGACGCCCTGTTCGCGGCCGCCAGCGGCGCCACCGACCACACCCGCGCGGCGGACGCGTGGCTGGTAGACTCACAGCGCCCCGAGGGCCGCGCCCGCCTCGCCGGCGCCACCGCCCACCGGCCCGGCCGCCTGGGCGACGTGCACCGCATCGGCCTGCGCGCTCAGCGGCGCCTGGACGCCTCGCCCCGCGGGCCCTCCTTCGGCCGCGAAGACCTCGGCGCCCTGGTGGCGCCCACCGCCCGCGCCGGCTCGCCGGACGGGCCCGCCCCTGCTGCGATCGACCGGCCGCGGGACCGAGGCCCTGCCCTCGCCCCCGCCGCGCCAGGCAGCCCCGCGCAGGGCCGCGCCGCGCCCATCGACACCACGCCCGGCGCCCTGATCCAGCCGGCGGCGCAGACAGCGCCCGCCCCCGTGACGGGCCTGGCCCGTGCGCTGGCCCGCGCCGAGGCACCTCGACCCGCGCCTGTCCCCGCCAGCCCGGCCCGCGCCATCGCCCCGGTCGAGGCCGGCCCGCTCGGCGCTGCCGCCGCCATCGGCCCCCGCCCTGAGCCCACCGGCCCCTTCGTGCCGGCCACCGTGGCGCGCCTGCTCGACCAGGCCGGGCCTGCGCCGGCCGCGAGCGACCCCGACCGCCCCTGGGCGAGCATCGCGTGGGCGGGCGGCGCCGGCGATCTGGTGCAGCCCACCGCGGCGGCCCCCGAGGTCGCCGGCGTGGCCGCGACCGCTGAGGCTGCGTCGGGGGGCCGTGCGCCGACCCCGGCCGCCAACCAGGCGATGACACCGGTCGCCGCGACGTCGGCCCGAGCTGAGCCAGCCGCGCCTGCCCTCAGCGCCCGCCCGGGCTCACCCCTCGATCGCCTGGTCACCGCCGGCACGCCCGCGCCCCGCGTGTCCGCCGCCGCCTCCGGCAGCCCCCGCGCGCTGGACCCGCTGCAGCGGGCGGTGTCGCGGGGCACCGCGCAGGCCGGTGATCCACAGCCCTGGCCAGGCCCCGCGCCGGCCCCCGCAGGGCCCCGGGCCGCGGCCCGCGCCCTGAGCGCGCTCATCCGCCGCCTGACTGCGGGCGGCGGCGCCGTGCCGCCGGCCTTCGCCGAGCACCTGTGGACTCGCCTCGACGGCGCTGACGCCGCGCAGCCCCGGCTGGCCTTCGACGAGGTCGCCGGCGCCCTGGTGCAGCCCACCGCCGACGCCAACCTTGATCCGCAGGCGCCCATCGGCGCGGCCCAGCCCCGCGCGGTGGCCAGCCCGCGGCCCAGCGGGCCCATGGCCGATCGGCCCGTCGACCCGCTGTCGTCGGCCCTGGCGCCTGCCCTGGCGGCGGGCCCCTCGCCCATCGCCGCCGCCGCGACCTCGGGCGGCGCCGCGCGGCCCGCTCTGGGTCCGCAGGCCCCGCCCCTCGGCGCGGCCACCCGCGGCCTGAGCCCCACCGTCCTCGACCTGTTGCTCGGCCGCCCAGACGCGGCGGGCGATGCGGGGCTGAGCGCCCTGCTGGCGGGCACCCTGGGCCGGGCCGACGCCCTGCTGGCCCGGTTCGGGCAGAGCACCTGGGCAGCGGCCGCACAGGATCCCGCGGTCCAGGCCGCCTTCCGCGGCGCCGAGGGCCCCGCGGGCGTGCTGGTGCAGCCCACCGACGGCCCCGCGCCCGACCCCCTGAGTCCAGACGCACCGGCCCGCTCGACCACCGAGCCGGCGCCGCGCGCCGGCGCCTCCGCGGCCGCGCACCTGTCCGCCACTCCCGGCCAGCGGGTCCACCGCACGCGCCCGCCCATCGGGCGCTCCGGCGCCTCGGCCCGCGCCTTTGGCGCCCGCCGTCTGGGCCTGCGCGGCGCCCCGAGCCCCCGCTGGGACGGCCCCGTCGCCGACGGCGTGCTGGTGCGCCCGGTCGGTCCCATGCCCGACGCCCCGGGCGGCCTCGCGGCAGCACCAGGCACCGGCGGCGCAGCCGCGCCCAGCCGGCAGCCGTCCCCCGCGCCCTTCGTCCCGGGGCAGCTGCCCGCCACCGTGCAGCGCGCCCTGGCGGCCACCCGCCCTGAGGGGCTGGGCGGGCTAGCCCCCGCCGATCCCTTCGCGCCCCCGGCGGCCCTGGACGCCTGGGCCCAAGCGGACGCCCGCGCCGACGCCGCGAGCTGGGCGCGTTCCGCCGGCCTCGCGGGCGCACCGGGCGATCTGGTCGCGCCCATGGTGGGCACGGACGCCGCCCCGCAGGCCCCCGCCGCGCTGGGCGCGGCTGACGGCGGGCCCGCGGCGGCGCGCCCGGCCCGCGGCGCCGACTCGGCGCGGCCGATGACCCCCGCGCAGGCGGCGGCCCTCATCCCGCGCTTGCTGGCCGGGGCGCTGGGCACGCGGGCCCAGGCCTTCGCCACCCACCGCGCCGAGCTGGACGCGCGGCTGTTCGGCCCCGTGCCCACCCTGTCGCCCGCCGCCGGCCGCTCCCCTGCCGCGTTGGCCGCCGCGGGCTGGCGGATGGACAGCGCCACCGGCGCGCTCGTGGCCCTGCCCGGCGGTCCCCAGGCCACCACCGGTACCGGCGGCGGCGCCGCTGCCCTCGGCGGGCGCACCCGCGACGTCGCGGGCTGGCTGCCCGGCGGCGTGCAGCAGGCCCTGGCGGACGCGGCGGCGTGGACCCAGGGCGCGGGCGGTCGTGCCAGCGCCGCCGGCGCAGCCTGGGCCAGCCCCGCGGGCGCCCCGGGCGAGGTCGTTCGGCCCGCCACGCCGGCTGCAGGCCACCGCACCGCCAACGCTTCCAGCGCCCCCAGCCTGGGCGCGCCGCGCCGCCGGCGCCCCATGCAGCCGGCCAACGTCGAGCGGGCCATGGTGGCCTTCGGCAAGGCCAGCCAGGCGCAGGCCGCCCAGCAGGGCGTCGCCGCCGTCGCTGCGTCTGTTGGGGCGTCGCCGCAGGACGTGGTGGGCGCCGTTGGGGCCCTGTTCCGGCCCTCGCAGCCCGCCGCCGGGCCGTCCATCGGGCGGGCGGCCGCGACCCAGGCCCGGCCGAGCATGCGCCTGCCGGGCAGCCTGTTTGCCGATCGCGGGCCCAACATCACCCTGGGCAAGCCGGGCATGGGCCCGGGCCGGGTGATGGTCGACCCGAGCCGGTCGGCCAGCGCCGAGGCCCTGCGTTCAACCCCGGGCCAGCGCCCACAGCGCAAGGCCGAGACCGCCGAGGGCGCTCGGCACCGCAACGCCGACCAGAGCGAGGACTCCTTGAGCCCCGAAGAGGTCGAGCGCATCGCCCGGGATGTCATCACCATGCTGGAGCGCGAGGCCGAGTTCGACCTCGATCGCCTCGGGGAGGACTACGACTGATGCTCGCCAAGCTGAACATCACCCCGTTGGACGGCAAGCGCGCTGGGATGTCGCTGTCGGCGCTGTTCAACCCCAAGGAGTACACGATCGCCAAGAGCGTGCCTTGGAACCCGCAGACGGCGGCCGGCCTGGACGCCCCCGAGATGCAGTTCACCACGGGCCAGGGCGAGACCCTGCAGCTCGAGCTGTTCTTCGACACCTACGAGGCCGGGACGCCGGTGAAGGCGCACACCGATCGCCTGCACCAGATGGCGCTCATCGACACCTCCCTGCACCGGCCGCCGCTGGTGCTGGTGACGTGGGGCACCCTGATCTTCCAGGGCGTCATCGAGAGCCTCAGCCACCGCTTCACCATGTTCCTGGAGAGCGGCGTGCCGGTGCGGGCCACCTGCTCGGTCAGCCTGCGCGAGGCGCGCTCGGCCACCGAGCAGGCCACCGAGAACCGCGGCAACGAGAGCCCCGATCACGCCAAGCTGCACGCCGTGCGGCGCGGCGAGACGCTGCAGAGCATCTCGGCCATCGAGTACGACGATCCCGGCGAGTGGCGGCGCATCGCCGACGCCAACGGCATCGACGATCCCTTCCGGCTCGAGCCCGGCAAGAAGCTCATCATCCCGCCCATCCTGCGCTGACCGTCCTGTCCTTGGAGCCGCCCGATGTCGGACAACTGGGTCCCCGAATACAAGGTCAAGATCGACGGCAAAGAGCTGCCGCAGGCTGACGACACCCACCTGCAACAGATCATGGTGGACCTGCGCCGCCAGTCGCCGGCGAGCTGCGAGATCCAGTTCAACAACGAGTCGGGCGAGTACGACAAGCGCGAGGATCTGGCGCCCGGCGTCGTGATCCAGGTGGCCCTGGGCTACACGGGCAAGGAGTGCCAGGTGGTCTTCGAGGGCGAGATCACGGGCACCCGCCTGCGGGTCCGCGAGGACGGCCCCCGCACCTTCACGGTGCGCGCCTACGACGCCCTGCACCGCCTCACCCGCGGCCGCAAGACCCGCACGTTCCTGGACCAGAAGTTCAGCGACATCGTGAACACCGTCGCCGGGGACTGGGGCCTGTCGCCCGATGTCGACGACACGCAGTTCATGCGCGAGTACGTCATCCAGCACAACCAGACGGACCTGGACTTCGTGCGCGGCGTGGCGGGCTGGCTCGACTACGACTTCCACATCCGCCACCCCGACGGCCCCACGAACATGCGCTTCAAGGCCCCCGAGGTGGGCGGCGGGCCCATCTTCAAGGCGGTCTACGAGAAGCCCGACCTGCCCGCCGGCGACGCCTACCTGCGCCGCTTCGACGGCCGGCAGAGCCTCGCCCGCGTGGTGAGCGAGGTGGTGATCCGCGGCTGGAACCCCGCGGAGAAGAAGGAGATCATCGGCACCGCCTCGGCTGGCCAGCTCTACAACAAGATGGGCGGCGAGAGCTCGGCGGTGGACGAGGTGGTCAGCAAGTGGGGCGAGACCGACCGCCAGGTGGTGGACTACAAGGTCTTCAGCCAGGACGAGGCCGATCTCATCGCCCAGACCAAGCTCAACGAGTACGCCCGCACCTTCATCAAGGCCGACGTCGAGCTTCAGGGCGATCCCCGCCCGGTGCCCGGCGCCGTGTTCGAGGTCTCGCTCATCGGCGAGCGCTACGACGGCCCGTACTTCGTGGAGCGGGTCATCCACACCTTCATCTCGCCCGTCAGCCAGACCGGCGGCTACACCACCCGCATGCAGGTGGCCCGCTGCGGCTGGTGAGGGGGGTGTCGCCCCTGCAGCGCCTGGCCCTGGCGACCCTCGCCGGGGTCGCGGCGCTCATGACCGCCCCCCACGCCCGCGCCAACGTGCCCGCGGCCTACCTGGCCTGCGAGGGCGCCGAGCCGGGGGACCCCTGTGTGCAGGTCGGCCCCCAATACGGCGCCTGCGTGCTCGACACGCTCTGCACGCCAGACCCGAACCTCAACGCCAACAACTGCCTGCTGTGCCAGGACCCGTGCTGGGCCAGCGCGCCCGGCAGCGACTGCACGCGGCGCGACGGCACCGGCGGCGTCTGCGAGTTGCAAGACCAGTGCACCGACGATCCGACGCGGTCGTTCTCGGAGTGCAACCGCTGCGTCGAGGGCCGCGCCGCGGGGGTCGATCCCGACGACGGCGGCTGCCGCGCGGCGGACGTGGCCACGGGCCTGCCGTGGCTGGGGCTGCTGCTGTTGGTGGGGCTCCAGGGGCGCCGGCGGCGCCGGGCCTGATCCGCGGCTGAGGCGGGCGCCGTCAGTCGGCGTCGATGAGCAGCCCCAGCAGATCGCTGGTGGACACGATGCCCACGACCTCATCGTCGCGCACCACGATCACCCGGTGCAGGTGGTGGTGCATCATGACCGACGCCACGTCGCTCACCGTGGCGTCCTCGGGGACCGACCACGCCTCGGGCGTCATGATGTCACCCACGGTCAGCGCCTCGTACTCCGCCCAGTCGTCCACGTTGAGGGCGCCCACCTGCTGGGCCTCGTGGCGCAGGAAGCCCGCCGAGGGCGCGTCCTCGAGCGCCGTGGTGGCCCGCGCGACGTCCACCAACGACACGACGCCCACCAGCAGGTTGTCCTTGTCGACCACGGGCGCCCCGCTGATCTCATGCTCGATCAGGAAGCGCGCCAGGGCCTTCAGGGAGCGATCCTCCTCGACGGTCACCACATCAGGGTTCATCAGATCACTGGCCACGATCGGTCGCACAGTCTGCCTCGCGGGGGGGAAGTCGCCTCGCGCAGCCTAGCAGACCCGGTGTCGCACCGCGACGCCGGGCGTGACCCGCGCTCCGGGTGCTACGCTGCGCCCCATGGAACCGCGCGAACGTCTCGAAATCATCCTTCGACCCGCCGGGGGCGGCGTCTACGTCGTCTCCACCGGCCTCGCCGCCCAGCAAGCGCTGCAGCAGGCCCTGTACGGGGCCCCCGACGCCCAGGGGATTCAGGCGGCCTGGGGCCGGGCCCTCGACCGCCTGGGCTCGGCGCGCGTGGTGGTCTTGGGGGTGCCGAGCGACAACGGCGCGGGGTTCACCCGGGGCGCCAACCAGGCCCCCGCGGCCCTGCGCGCGGCGCTGCTCGCCCAACCGGACCACCCCCTGCGCGCCGCGGACGTGGTGGACGTCGGCGACGTGCGGGTCATCCCCCACCTGCTCAGCGAGGGCATGCTCTCCGCGCCCCAGATCGCCGCCTCCCGCGCCGCGCTGTACGGCGACGCCGCGACCGCGCTGCCGGTGTCGCCCCTGGCCCTCACCACCCTCGCCCTCGACGCCCTCGCCACCCTCGCGCCGCAGGCCGTGCCCGTGGTGCTGGGCGGCGATCACAGCGTCGGCTGGCCCGCCTTCGAGGCCGCCTGGCGCCGCCACGAGCGCGACGGCGGGCGCCGGCTCGGGCTGCTGCACTTCGACGCCCACACCGATCTGCTGCCGCACCGGCTCGGGGTGGACTACTGCTTCGCCACCTGGGCCTACCACGCCAACGAGTTGCTGGGCCGCGACGGCCGGCTGGTGCAGGTGGGCATCCGCGCGAGCGGCCACGACCGCGCCCACTGGGAGGCGCAGCTCAACGTGCGGCAGTACTGGCCCGACGGCCTCGCCGGCCGGTCGGTGGACGCGGTGGCCGACGAGATCGCCGCGCACTTCGAGGCCCTGGGCGTCGACGCCTTGTACGTGAGCAACGACATCGACGGCACGGACCCGGCCTGGGCCGCCGCCACCGGCACGCCGGCCCCCGGGGGGCTGACGCCCACCCTCGTCTCGGGCCTGACCCGCCGGCTGGCCGCGCGCTTCCCGCTGGTGGGGGCCGATCTGGTGGAGGTGGCGCCGCCGCTCGCGGGGGAGGTGCCGGGCGAGCCGGCGCGCACGCTGCGCACCGCGCTGGGCTACCTGGCCGACTTCGGCGATCTCGCCGGCGTCAGCCGCCCCGGGTCTTCTGGCTGATGTAGGGGATGGGGTTCTTGAAGCCCTCGCCGTACAGCGCGCGGTAGACCGCCCAGCTCGACACGACCCGCTTGGTGTACCAGCGGGCCTCCTCGTAGGGGATGAGCTCCACGAAGAGGTCGAGGGGCAGGTGCCCGTTGCGCTTGAGCCACTTCGACAGCGCGCCCGCGCCGGCGTTGTAGCCCGCCGGCACCAGCGCCCACTGGGCCCGGGTGTAGCGCTTGACGTGGGCCAGGTAGCGCGCGCCGAGGGGGATGTTGACCTTGGGCTTCGTGAGCGAGCGCTTGGTGACCGCCGGCTCCTTCTTCTTGGCGCTGCGCATCTGCTTCGCCGTGGGCAAGATGAGCTGCAGCAGGCCCACCGCCGCCGCGTGGGACTCCACGCCGGGGTTGAAGCCGCTCTCCTCGCGCATCACGCCCCAGATGAAGTGGCGGTGCACGTCGGTCTCCTTGGACGCCGCCTGCACCAGCGCCGCGAAGGGCCGGGGGAAGGCCACCTGCCACTGCTCGGCGCCGGCGCCCTTCGGCGCCAACCACCTGAACTCAGACAGCTTTCGACGCATGATGTCGTGGCTCAGGTGGTACGCCCCGGCGCGATCCATGAGCACCGCCGACAGCCAGTTCGCGGCGGGCGTGTCGCCGCCCCCAGCGTCCGCCATGGCCTCCAGCGCGGGCTCCGGCAGGCCCAGCCGGGCCAGCAGCCGGGCGCGCTCGAAGGGCGCCGAGGCCGGGCCCTCCGGGGCCGCGAGCTGCCAGACCGGCGCGTTGGCCTCGAAGCCGGGCTTGCCCGTCGTGGCCGCCAGCAGGGCCTTCGCGTGGCGCCGGGCGCCCGCCCGATCCCGCTCCACCAGGCGGCTGTAGGCCAGCACGGCGTACCAGCTCAGCGGCGCCTCCGCCATGGTCCGCCGGTAGTGCTCCGTCGCCTTGGCGGTGCGCCCAGCCACGTCGTCCAGCCGGCCCTGCCAGTAGCTCACGCGCCCGCTGTCGCGGTGGCGGAACTCGCCGCTGGGCGTCAGCCGGTCGTTGAGCGCCAGGATCTTCGCCGCGCGAGCGTAGTCCTTGGCCTTGAAGGCCGCGACGAACACCCAGAACACCGCCTCGGGCAGCATGTCGCCGGCGGGGAACTGCTTCGCCAGCCGGGCGACGGTCTCGTGGGCGCCCTTCAGGTCGTTCTTGTCTTCGATGAGGTGGCGCACCAGGAAGAAGCCCGCGTCGTCGGCCAGCCGGTGGTCCGCGTGGCCCTTGATCTGGGCGCGGTAGTGCGCGGCCGCTGAGGCCTCCTTGCCCAGCCGCTCGTGCAGCTTGCCCGCCAGGTGGCGCGCCCAGGGGGCCTTCTCGTGCTTGGCCGCCTCACAGGCCTGGACCGCCTCGTCGATGGTCACCAGCGCCTGCTTGAATTGCCGCTTGCGGCGCTGTGCGAGCCCGACGGCGTAGCGCTGCCGGCAGCGCTGGCTGTTGTTGAGGGCCGCCTTGCTCAGCGGCGCCACCTCGCTCAGCACCGTGTTGTGCCAGCCGGCGTCCGACAGCCGCTCACCGCGCGACACCTGGGCCTCCAGGCTCCGAGACGCCCACTTGGCCCTGCGGGCGGGATCCGCCGCGACGAGGGACTCGGCCAGCTCGCGGGCCTTCGGGCCCACCCAGTGCGCGGGGTACTCCAGATCCACCCGCAGCAGGTGCTCGAGGGCCGTGTCGATGCGCCCCGCCGAGACCTCGAGCCGCGCGAGCCCGAGCAGGGCGACGGGCACCTCGCTGGGCACATCGCTGGTCAGGATCAGGGTGTAGACCGTGCGGGCCTGGTCCAGCCGGCCCGCGTCCCGCAGCCCGCGGGCCACGATGCGCCGCGCGAAGCGCGCGTCGGCCCCCGTCTTGGCGGCCACGGGCTCGGCCAGCCGCGCGGCCTCGGCGGGCTGCCCCAGCGTCAGCATGGCCTGGGCCGCGGTCAGGCGGGCCAGATCCGCCAGCAGCGGGAGCGCCGCCGGCACGGGCGTCAGCGCCTCGACCGCCGCGGCGTGCCGGTTGGCCTGGGCCAGCAGCCAGCCCCGCACGAAGGCCGCCTCGGGGCTGCGCCCGGTGACCGTGTCGACCGCCTCGGCCCAGCGCTTCATGGTCACGTGGGTCCGCAGCGCCGCGGGATCGCGCCCCACGGGGATCGGCGTGAAGTCGGCGGCCGTCAGCGGGCGGGCCCCCGCGGGGAGCGCGGCGCAGAGGGCGACCAGGCAGAGCAGGAGCGAGCGGCGGATCACCACAGACCTTTCGTGTGAGCAGATGTGCGCACCGAACCTACCCGAACCCAGCGGGGCGCGAAAGGCACAACCCACGGCGCAGGCTTGCCATTTCCTCAGCTGCGAGGGAACGTGAGCGCCCCGGCCGTGTCGAACCGGGACAACCGCTGGGGAGTACAGGTCGCCGTGGACGAGAAGCAGCTCATCCGCCGCTTGAAGCGCCGGGACGAGCGGGCGTTCACCGCCCTGGTCACCCAACACCAGGGACAGATCTACAACCTGTGCTTTCGCATGCTGGGCAACGGGGCCGAGGCCGAAGACGTCGCCCAGGACACCTTCATCAAAGCCTTCAAGGCCATCGACCGCTTCCGGGGCGACTCGCAGATCGGCACCTGGCTGTACCGAATCGCCATCAACCTCTGCAAGAATCGGCTGAAGTACCTCGGTCGCCGAGGGCGGGGCCGCACGCAGGACGTCGCCGACGTGCCGGAGACGGCCTGGGGCGACGCCCCGGGCACGGTCGCCGAGGCTGAGCCCCGGCCCGACCATGTGCTGGAGGGCCGGCGCGCCGAGACCCGAATCCAGGCGGCGCTCGGCGCCCTCGACACCGAATTCCGGGAGCTGTTGGTTTTGCGCGACATCCAAGGATTGAGCTATGCCGAGATGATGGGCATCACGGGGCTGCCGGAGGGGACCGTGAAGTCCCGGCTGCACCGCGCCCGGACGGCACTGCGCAAGGCCTACGAGGCCCTGGGAGGCGAGCTGAGCGCATGATGACCCCCACCCCCACCGCGGAGGCCCGCGAGGCCCGGCTGACCGAGCTGCTCGAGGGGGGCCTGAGCGACGCCGAGGCGCGGGCGCTCGAGGCCCTGCTGGCCGAGGACGCTGAGGCGGCCGAGGAGCTGAGCGCGGCGCGAGAGGCCAGGGCCCTGCTGAGCGGGCTGGCGGTCAAGGCGCCGCCCCGCGACTTCGTGCGCAAGACCCAGCGCGGCCTGCGCCGCCGCTCGGGGGGCCGCTACTTCCACCCGGCGAGCCACCCGGTGGGCTTCAAGCTCTCCACCGAGGTCTTCAGCGTCATCGCCGTGGTGGTCATGGCGGCCTGCTGGATGTTCCTGGAGGCCGAGCGCCGCGCCCAGGCGGGCCCGCGCACCCTCGTCGAGATCCAGGCGGACGACGGGACCCCGCCGACGCCCTGATCCCCCCGGCCGCGACGCAGCCCCGTCAGGTCGCCGACAACGCCAGAAACTGCTGAAACAGCGCCGGGTGGCCCGCCAGCAAGCCCCGGGGGTTCGCGGTGTGCTGGGGCGCGCCGTACGCCACGGGCGCGCCGTCAGCGGTCGAGAACGCCCCGCCCATGGCGCAGAGGATGGCCTCGGGGGCGCAGCAGTCCCACAGGCTCGTGCCGGGCGACGGGTGGAAGTACACGTCGGCCTCGCCGGCGGCGATCAGGCCGATCTTCAGCCCGACGCTGCCGCGGCGCATGAGCGAGTGCCCGTCGAGCTGATCGAGGATGGCCACCAGCCCGGGCGGCGGGTGATTGCGGCTCGCCAAGACCCGGGGCGGCACCGCGGGGGGGGCCAGGGTCAGCGGCCGGCGCACCCCATCCGGCCCGATCTCAAAGGCCCCGTGGCCCAGCACCCCGGCCCACGTGCGCTGCAGCGCAGGCGCCGCCACCACCCCCACCACGGGCACCTGATCGACGCACAGCCCGATCATCGCGGCGAAGTCCCCGGTCTTGCCGGCGAAGTCCCGGGTGCCGTCCAGCGGATCCACCATCCACAGCCGGCGCCCCGTGGGATCGTCGGTGAAGGGGGCCTCCTCGCTCAGCACGGCGTCGTCGGGGAACGCGGCCCGCAGGCCCGCCACGATCAGATCGTTGGCCCCCTGGTCCGCCACCGTCACCGGGGACCCGTCGGCCTTGCGGTCCACCGAGAAGTCGCCGGTGTTGTAGACGGCCATGATCAGCTCGGCCGCCTGGGCGGCCAGATCCAGCGCGACGGCCAGCTCCGCCGCGTAGCGCGGCGCCTCATCCACGGGGTGTGTGTGCATGCCGGGCAGCCTGCGGGACGCCCCAGGTGTGGTCAAGGTCGCCCGCGCCGCGAGGCTTGGCCTGGCCGGCCTCACCCTCACGCAGGGAGCATCGCCTTGAGGGCGTCGAAGGCCTCGTTGAGCTCTTGGCTCTTGCGGTGGGCCACCTCTTGGAACTCGGCCGGCAGGTGGGCCACCTTGTCGGGGTGGTAGTCGCGCATCTTGGCGCGGTAGGCGGTCTTGAGGTCGCGCAGGCTGGCGCCCGGCGCCAGGCCGAAGACCGCCAGCAGGTCGGCCTGGCGGGCGTCGCTCGACACCAACCCGAGATCGGCGGCCACGTCGGGCCAGTCCTCAGGGTCAAGCCCCAGGGCCAACGCCACCTCGCGGATGACCTCAACCTCAGCCGGGTGAACGACCCCGTCGGCGTGGGCGACGGACGCCAGCAGACCGACAACGGCGTGCTCTTCGATGTCGGGCATGCGCTGCCAGATCTGCCCCACCAGCGTCGCGATGTCGGCTGAGGTGGGCGACTTCATCAGGTCGCGCAGATCGCCCTGCGCCGATCCGGTCAGCTCGAAGGCGCTACCCAGCGCCTCGCGGATGTGCGCGACCTCGCTGCGATCCAGCTGCCCGTCCGCGCGGGCGACCCGCATCGCCAGCGCCACCAGCGGGCGCAGGAACCTCGCGCGGGAGAACGTGCCGCGGGGCCAAGACAGCTCAAAGAGCGAGGCGCCCAGCACCTCGCCCTCGCCCAGGGTCAACACCCGCGTGATGACGGGCCCCTTCGGCAGCTTGGCGGCGCCCAGGGGGACATAGCAGTGCGCGTTGCCCTGCGCATCGGCAGGCGCCGCCACGATGTAGAAGTCGCCATCATCGTCTCGGTAGGGCGCACGCCCTCGGACGAGCGTGTCCGTCGACGGATCCACGAAGTCCACGCGGTACGCGGCCACCTGGTGCGCGGGAAACTGCGGCAGCAAGATGAGCACGCGGCCGTCCTCGTCGTCCTCGAAGCGCACCTCCATGGGGAGCTGCTCCGACCCGCCGGGGGTCGTGGCGTCCTCGCCCCCACCGAACGCGCTGCCGACCGCTGCGCCCAGGCCCGCACCCCAGGGGCCACCCACGGCCCCGCCCAGAATCCCGCCCACGACGGCGCCCCAGAATCCCATGTGTGCCCCTCACTCAGTGCCCTGAGGGGGTGAGTTTAGCCCGACGGCGCGCGGCTGACGAGAAGGCTGTGCGGCGTCGGCTAGCGACAGCGCGAGCGCCTACTCATGCGGTGGGGGCGGGGGGCAGATACAACAACGCCCGGGCACGGCGAGCCGTACCCGGGCGTTGGGAGAGTGGAGGCGCCGGGAATCGAACCCGGGTCCGAAAACGGTCCACCACGAGCGTCTACATGTTTGTTTCGTGTTTAAGTACCGTCGAGGATTGCCCACGAACAGGCGGCCTCAAAGGGTGCTCGACTAAAGTCTCGTCCGCGGTCGCGCCGAGCGACTCCGTTGGACCAGCTCACTAAAGTTACGCCCTCGCCACCCCGTGAGCGTTGAAGCTCGAGTTGCATGTCGCGGTCACCGGAACCCGCGACATGCAACTCGAGCTTCAACGTCCTCGTCGAACGCCGATCGCCCCCACATTTTCAAAGAGTCGCTGTCGATGCCCAGCGACGCCGAACCTTAGGCACCGCCCCCCACCAAGTCAAACGGCAGGGGCAGGACCCGCCCCGCAGGGGGCATGACGCGCGCCGCGCGCCCGACCGGACAACCGCTCACGCTGGCCCGCCCAACGGGCCCCGCCTCAGCCGTAGTCGCGGATGGCCTGGCGGATCTCGCGGCGGTCTTCCTTCTTCTTCTCGGCCTGGCGCTTGTCGTAGTGCTTTCGCCCCCGACCCAGGCCAAAGCTGAGCTTCGCCCAGCCCCGCAGGAAGTAGATCTCGAGCGGCACCGCCGCGAAGCCCTCGGACTCCAGCTTGCGGATCAGGCGGTCGATCTCGTGGGCGTTCAGCAGGAGCTTGCGGGTGCGCTTGGGCTCGTGGTTCTCGCGGTTCCCGAAGGTGTACTCCGGGATGTGCACGTTTATGAGCCACGCCTCGCCGTCTTTGACGGTCACGTAGCCCTCGGTCAGCGTGACCCGCCCCTCCCGCAGGCTCTTGACCTCGGTGCCCCTGAGCATGAGGCCGGCCTCAAACTCATCGGTGATCTCGTAGTCGTAGCGCGCGCGCCGGTTGCTCGCGACGACCACTCGCCCGTCGCCCGGCGCCTTCTTCTTTTGCTTCGCCATGGGAGGTCCCCCGGGCGCCCGCCCTCCAGGGCGGCCGCGCTGCGGGTCAGAAAAAAAGGGCCGACGTCCCCGACCAGGTCATAAGCCGGGTTCTGTCCACCCGCCTGGGTCACCCCAGCCGGGCTGTGATCATTCATCCAATGGCCGCGTTGCCACGACCCTCCAGCGACCTGACCCGAGGCTACCGGGGGGGCACCCGGGTCCCGTCAGCGCGGGACACCTCGACACGGTCTTGCTCCAGGTGGGGTTTACCATGACGGGGACAGTCACCTGCCCCCCGGTGCGCTCTTACCGCACCCTTTCACCCTTACCGCGGCGAACCACGGCGGTTTGCTTTCTGTGGCACTTTCCTTCGGGTCACCCCGACTGGTCGTTAACCAGCACCACGCCCCGCGGAGCCCGGACTTTCCTCCCGCCAGGGTTCGCCCGAAGACGACCCCGACCGGCGATCACTTGACCTACTCAGAGACGTCGACCACGTCATCGGTTCCAAGGATGCCATCGAACCACACCAGCATCCGCTGGCAGCTCTGGCACATCTCCATGCTGGTGGCGCGCATGACCTTCTGGAGCTGGTGCGGCGGGACCTGCATCTTGCAGGCCGCACAACACCCGTCCAGCACGTCGGCCACGGCCTTGCCGTTGCGGGCCTTCGCGACCCGGTCGTAGCGCCCACGCTCACGCGCCGGCATGGTGGCCCGCAGGGCGTCCCGCCGGCCTTGGATATCACTGCCGCTGGCGAGCTTGGTCTCCAGCTGCGCCCGGAGTTCGGTCTCCAGGGCCTTCATCTGCTCGGCGATCGTGTCGCGCTCAGCCTGCTTCTTCGCATGATCCGCCTCGGCCTCCGCCAGCTCCTCGCGGAGCTTGGTGAGCTCGCCGGTCAAGGCGTGGTTCATGCGGCGCTGGATGTCGAGCTCCTTGTTGACCGCCGACAGCTCCCGCTGGGAGCTGATGGCCCCCATGCGCGCCCGGGAGCGCCGCGTGGCCTCCTCGGTGCGGGTGAGCTCGTCGGTCTTCTCGGCGATGAAGGCGCGCACGTCGTCGATGCGGCTCCCACGCTCCGCCAGCATCTGATCAAACAGCTCGAGGCTCGACGCGTTCTCGGTCGAGAGCGTCTCGATGCGCTGCTGAAGGGCGCGCGTGTCGCGCAGGGCGTCGTCGAACTGCTGCAGCTCGACCAACATCGCCAGAAGGTCTTTCACCGTCGTCTCCCACGGCCGGCACAGCGATCGAAGCGCTGCGCAGGTTGACGAGTGGGCCCACCAGGATTTGAACCTGGGACGAACCGGTTATGAGCCGGCTGCTCTAACCGCTGAGCTATAGGCCCCAAATGCCCCAGGCGCGCTCAGGCGACCCGGGGCTGCCCGGAGGGGGCGATCAGGACGTGGTCTCGACGAAGGCCTTGAGGCGCTTGCTCCGCGAGGGGTGGCGCAGCTTGCGCAGCGCCTTGGCCTCGATCTGACGGATGCGCTCACGGGTGACGTCGAAGTCCTGCCCCACCTCCTCCAAGGTGTGATCGGACTTCTCGCCGATCCCGAAGCGCATGCGCAAGACCTTCTCCTCACGGGGGGTGAGGGTGGAGAGCACCTTGCGGGTCTGCTCCTGCAGGCTGAGGTTGATGACGGCGTCACTCGGGCTGACCGCCGACTTGTCCTCGATGAAGTCGCCCAGGTGGCTGTCTTCCTCTTCCCCGATGGGGGTCTCGAGGCTGATGGGCTCCTTGGCGATCTTCAAGACCTTGCGCACCTTGTCGAGGGGCAGGTCCATCTTCTCGGCGATCTCTTCCGGGGTGGGCTCGCGGCCCATCTCCTGCACCAGGTAGCGGCTGGTGCGGATCAGCTTGTTGATGGTCTCGATCATGTGGACCGGGATGCGGATGGTCCGCGCCTGGTCCGCGATAGCCCGGGTGATGGCCTGACGGATCCACCAGGTGGCGTAGGTGCTGAACTTGTAGCCGCGCTTGTACTCGAACTTGTCGACGGCCTTCATCAGGCCGATGTTGCCCTCCTGGATGAGGTCCAGGAACTGCAGGCCACGGTTCGTGTACTTCTTCGCGATGCTCACCACCAGCCGCAGGTTGGCCTCGACCAGCTCGGTCTTGGCCCGCTCCGCGGCGCGCTCGTGCTTGGTGATGCGCCGGTAGAGGACCTTGAGCTCCTCCACCGAGCAGCCGGCCTCCATCTCGACGCGGCGCAGCTTGCGCTGGGCCTTCGACAGGGCGCCGTCGAGGATCATCAGCCCCTCGGCGCTGTCGAGGCGGTACTTGGTCAAGATGCGCTGCGTGAGGCCGGCGTCGACCTCTTCGCGCACCAGGCGCGCGTCGCGACGCAGCGCCTCCAGCGAGTCGGCGCCCAGCTGGGTGACGATGGTGGTGATGACCTCGTCGGCGTCCCGCATGCGGGCCCGCAGGCGCTTGACCCGCTGCGCCATGCGGTCGATGACCTTCTTGAGCAGCCGCATCTCGAGCAGGCGGTCGCGCACGCGCCCCCGGTCGTTGCGGGCCCGCGAGTGCATCTGCTTGCGGTAGGCGTCCTTCATGTTCTGAAGGCCGTCCAGGCGCTCCTCGACCTTGCGGCGGTCCCGGTCCACCCGACGGATCTCCGCGGTGAGGCGCTGGGTGCGCTCCATCGGATCCTCTTCGGGCTCCTCGGGCTCGATGACCTCGCCGTTCTCGTCGGTGATGACGGGGGGCTCGGCCACCAGCTCCTTGAGGCGCAGGGTGCCGCGCTCCAGCCGGTTGACCAGGTGCAGCACCACGTTGACCGCGATGGGGCTCTCGAGCACGGCGTCGCGCATCTCGAGGTGGCCCGCTTCGATGCGCTTGGCGATCTCGACCTCACCCTCTCGGGTCAGCAGCGAGACGGAGCCCATCTTGCGCAGGTACACGCGCACGGGGTCGTTGGTGCGGCCGTAGCTGGCGTCTTCCTCGTCTCGCTTCGAGCGCGAGTTGCGGCGCACCTCGGCGGCCTCTTCGCGATCGATGACGCGAATGCCAATCTGCTTGAGCGTGGTGAGCACTTCATCGAGCTGCTCGGGCAGGTAGCCAGGCGGCAGGACCTTGTTGACCTCGTCATTGGTCAGAAAGCCCTTGCTCTGGCCGCGCTGGATCAAATCGCGGACCCGGCGTTGCTCCTGAGACACGGTCATCTAGCGTGCTCCCTCGGTGCGTCGTGATCGACTCGCTCGGCGCATACGCGCGCGGCGACGGTGAGCGTCCCCCTCCGAACGATCGCTCAACAGGCGCTCAAGCGCCTGTTCGAACGTCTCGCGGGCTCGGACGGGGTCACGGGTCAGGTTGCCGTGACGGGTCGTGCTGTCGGCCTGGCGTTGCCTCACAAAGGCGACGACGGCCGGGTCTTCGATGCGGTCGAGCAATCGATCCACGTTCGGGGTGCGACCCGCCTGAACTGAGTCATAAAGGCCGACAAAGAAACCAAGGAGTCGCGGGTCCGTCAAGCGAGCGCCCGCTCCCGAGGCCTGAAATCGGGTCACAAACTCAGGGTAAATCAAAATATAATCAAGAACTTCCACCTCATACGGTCGCAGCGCGACTGGTGGGGTGGATGCCGCGGCCAGATGGGGGGATTCCCCCGCCTCGGGGCCCGCCAACGGCAGATCGAAGGGGGCGTCCTCGAGGTCTGCCGGCGGCACCTCGGGGCCCGGCGCGAAGCCAAAGTGCTCGCTGGGGGCTGCGGGCTCGGGCTCGCCCTGGAAGGGGGCGTACAGGTCGTCAGGGGGCGGGCCCAGCCCGTCGGGGGCGTCCCCCAGGGCCACCCACGGCGGGGGCTCGTCGGGCCCCAGAGGCGGCCCGGCGGGCTGGGCGCCGGCGCCCTGGGCCGGGGCGGCCGGCCG
>JAUHVS010000028.1 GCA_030424955.1 bacterium
CGCCGCCGCCGGACCCACCGCTGCCGCCGGCGCCGCCCTCACCGCCGCCGGTGCCACCGGTGGGGGTCAGCTGGCCCTGATCCACCTGCAGCACCTGCATGTCGCGCAGGGAGCCGCGCCCCAGATCGACCTCGTCGCCCCCGCCGGCCTCTTCATCGCAGGCGGTCAGCGCGAGGGCGGCGGCCGTCAGCGCGAGCAGGGCGAGGCGCCGGTTGAATGGGGTCATGATGTGCTCCTGGGGGCTGACCGAAACCCGCCGACGCTAGCCAGCACGGGGGCAGGGGTCAACTCCGCGCCCGCGCCCAGCGTTGGTGGGCCGGCGGCGGCCGTGTGGCGGGTGGGTGGCCTGCCGGTCGAAAATCGAGGGCGAGCCGTGTAGCCTCGCGCGGCCACAGACCGGAGGCGCGCGTGAGCCAGCACAAGGCACCCTTCGATCTCGAGGCCGGCACCCAGGACTTCTATCGGGACCCGGCCTACTACGAGTTCGAGTTCAAGCAGCGCATGTTCGACGTGAACTGGTACGTCGAGCGCTACCTCGAGGCCGACGGGCCGGTGCTCGAGCTGGGCGTGGGGGGCGGCCGGGTGGCCCTGCGGGCGGTGCGCAAGGGCGCGACGGTCGTGGGGCTCGACCTCACGCAGAGCATGCTGGTCGAGGCCGCCAAGCGGCGCGAGAAGCTGCCGAAGGCCCGGCGGCCGCACCTGCACCTCGTGCGCGGCGACATGCGCCGCTTCGCCCTGGGGCGCCAGTTCGACGTCATCAGCTGCCCCTTCAACGCCTTCATGCACATGTACACCCGCGAGGACGCCGAGCAGTGCCTCGCCCGCGTGCGGGAGCACCTGGCGCCCGGCGGCTACTTCATGCTCGACGTGTCGATGCCCGACCTGGAGTACCTCAACCGCCCGGCCTTCAAGCGCTTCCCGGGCGTGCGGTTCCACCACCCCACCCACGACTGCGACTACATCTACAGCGAGCAGAGCGCGTGGGATCCGGTCACGCAGATCAACCAGATGTGGTTCCACTACGACCGCGGCGCGCCCAGCAAGACGGCGCCGGCCTACTTCTGCATCCAGCTCAGCCACCGCTACTTCTTCCCGATGGAGCTCGAGGCGCTGCTGCACTACAACGGCTTCGAGATCGTGGGCCGCTTCGGGGACTTCGAGGGCGGGCCCATCGACAAGGACGCCGACGCCCAGGTGATCATCTGCGGGCTGCGCTGAGGCGCCCGCGCGGCGCCCGGCTCACACCCGCTGCGCCTGCCAGCGGCCAGCCGCGAAGGCCCGGCCCAGCCACACGGTGCGCACCCCCCAGTCGAGGGTGCTGCCGATCCACACCCCCAGCAGCCCCAGCTCGAAGGTGAAGGCCAGCAGGCCGGACGCCACCAGCCGCACGGCGATGGGCCCGAGCAGGGCCGCGCGCAGGGGCGTGACCGTGTCGCCCGCGCCCCGCAGGGCCCCGGCGAAGACGTCGGTCAGCGCCATCAGGGGCTGCGCGATCACCGCCACCCGCAGGCAGCGCGCGCCCAGCGCCACCACGGCGGGGTCCGTCGAGAACCAGCCCACGAGCCACTCGGCGCCCACCAAGAAGCCCAGCCCCACCACGCTCAGGCAGCCGGCGCCCAGCCGGGCCGCCACCCAGCCCCCCTGGGCCGCGCGGGCGGGGGCGCCGGCGCCCAGGTTGCGGGCCACCAGCGCGCCCGCCGCGATGCCGAAGCCCCCCGCGGCGATGAAGCCCAGCGACTCGATGCCGATCAGCGCCTGGTGGGCGGCCATGGCCACGCCGCCGAGCCGCCCGATGAAGGCCGAGAACACCAAGAAGCCGAAGTGATACAGCAGCTTCTCGCCCAGGGCGGGCCCGCTGATCCGCAGCACCGCGCCCACCCGGTGGGGGGCGGGCGGGGGCGGCGTGGCGGGGGCCCGGGGCGCCCAGAACCGGCGGCGCACCACCCACACCGTCAGCACCGCCTGGGCGATGAACGCCAGGCTGGTGCCCGCCGCGGCCCCCACGACGCCCAGCGCGGGCAGGCCGCCGACGCCGAAGGTCAGCCCCACCGACGCCACCAGGTTCAGCGCGCTGGTGAGCAGCCCGATGCGCAGCGGCGTGCGGGTGTCGCCGTCGGCCTGCAGCGCGGTGGTGGCCGCCACCGCCACCAGATCGGCGGGCGCCGACAGGAACACCACCGCCATGTAGTCGCTGGCCATCGCCCGGAGCTGGGGGCTGGTGCCCTGGGTGTCGGCCATCACCGCCACCAGGGCGTCTCGGCCCAGCCAGCCGGCCACCGCGAGGCACAGGCCGATGGCGGCGCCCAGGCCGATCACCCGGCGCACCGTGGCGGCCGCGGCGCCCGCCTCACCCGCGCCCAGGGCGCGCCCCACCACCGCCAGGTGGCCGGCGCCGAACACCGCGAAGATGCTGAACAGCGACCACAGCACGGGCCCGCTGATCTGCATCGATCCCAAGGCGTCGGGGTGCAGCCGGCCGAGGATCAGCCGGTCGGTGAACAGCACCACCGTGCCCACCAGGCCGTGCAGCACGGCGGGGCCGGCGAGGTGCATGACCTCGTGGACCAGGGTGTCGGGGGGCGTAGGGGGCGTGTGCACCGGGCTCAGATGCCCGGTGTCGGCCGCGGGTGGCGGCGGATCAGCGCGGGGGGCGGCGGATCAGATCGCGGCGAGCGCCTGCTGCAGGAGCGCGCGCACCTCGTCGGCGACGGCGCCCACGTCGCTGTGGTCGATCACCGAGAACATCGCCTTGGGATCGATGGCCGCCACCGTGACCCCGTCGGGCTGCTGAGCCACCACCACGTTGCAGGGCAGCAGCGCGCCGATGCCAGGCTCCATCGACAGGGCGTGGAAGGCGAACTTGGGCGAGCAGGCCCCCAGGATCGTGTAGCCGGGCAGATCCTCGTCCAGCTTCTTCTTGAGCGTGGCCTGCACGTCGATGGTGGTCAGCACGCCGAAGCCCACGGTGGCGAGGGCCGCGGTGGCGTCGGCGATGACCGTGGCGAAGTCGCGGTCGGTGATGTGGCGGGTGAGGGTGTAGCTGGGCTCACCGAAGGCAGGCAGCGTGTGCATCGAGGGACCTCGTGGGGCAGGCGCGGGGCGCGGTCGGACAGAAGGGCTCGCCGGGGCTCAGGCGTTGGCCTGGTGGGGGGTGCCCACGCCCAGCAGCGACTGGATGCTCTCATTCAAGCGGGCCTGAGACACCAGGCCAACGATCTCGCCGACGATCTTGCCCTGCTTGACGAACAGCATGGTGGGGATGCCGCGGACCTTGAAGCCGCTGGCCAGGGCCTGCTCCTCGTCCACGTTGACCTTGGCGATCTTGAGGGCGCCGCCGTGCTGGGTGGCGAGGGTGTCGAGCATGGGGCCGAGGGTGCGGCACGGGCCGCACCAGGGCGCCCAGAAGTCGACGATGACGGGGGTCTCGCTGTCGATGACGTCCGCCTTGAACGAGCCGAGGGTGACCTGGATGGGGCTGCTCATGAGAGGCTCCTGCCGACCGAGTGAAGGGCGTTTGGGCCCGCGTGCGGGCTGCCTCAAAGAGTCGGCAGGGCGGCGCAGTGTGTCACGGGCGCCCGCGGCGCTGCCGCTCAGGGCTGCGCGGCGCCCTCATCCGCCCACACGTCGGCGAGCCGGGTGCGCAGGCCGCGGCGCAGGCGCGACAGGCGGGTGCGCACGGCGCCGGGGGTCATGTCGAGCTCCTCGGCGATCTCGGGGGCGCGCCAGTCCTCGGCGTCCGACAGCAGCAGGATCATGCGGTCGCGGGGGGCCAGATCGAGCAGCGCGGCGCCCAGGGCCTCGGCGTACTGGGTGCGCAGGGCGTCGTCGTCGGGGGCGTCGCCGCCGCTCAGGCCCCGGGCGTCGTCCATGGGGGCGTGCCAGCTGGGGTCGTTCTTGCGGCCGCGGCGCATGCGGTGGCAGGCGTTGGTCACCAGGCGCACCAGCCAGCCCTCCAGGCTGCCGTCGCCGCGGAACTGCGTGAGGTTCTGGCCCGCCGACAGCAGGGCGTCCTGCACGGCGTCCTCGCCCCGCTGGCCGCAGCGCTGTCGGCCGACGGCCATCAGGCGCTGCCCGTAGCACCGGGTCAGATGCTCGAGCACCTGCACGTCGCCCTCGCGCATGCGCTCGAGCATCTTGGAGGGATCACACAGGGGCCCGTCGGCTGGCTGTTCACTCAAAACACCATCTCCCACTCGTCGCGCAGGGCCGCGCGCAGCGCGTCGGCCCCCTCAAACACCACCCCGCCCATCCCGGTCGCCTGCGCGGCGGCCACGTTTGAGGCGCGGTCATCGACAAAGATCCACGCGCTGGGCGGGCGCCCAGCCCGCTCGGCCGCCACATGGTAGACGGCGGGATCGGGCTTGCGTAGCCCCAGCTCGCAGGACACGGCCGTCCACTCAACATACCGCGACAGGCCCAGCCGCGCCTCGATGCGCTGCCACCAGGGCGGGTAGTTGCTCAGCACGTGCAGGGGGTGGCCGGCGGCCTGCAGATCCGCGAGCAGGTCTTCGACGCCGGGCAGCCAGGCGTAGTCGGCGGTCATCTCGTCGAGGAACCGGGCGGGATCGACGGGCGGGCCGGAGCGGATCCAGCGCTGGAAGTAGGTGGGCTCGTCGATCTCGCCGGACTCGAAGGCGATCCAGGCGGCGGGGTCCAGGCGCTCGAAGAGGCCGGCCACCGAGGTGCCGAAGACCCGGGGCCCCGCGGTGAAGATCGGGTCGTGCACCAGGGTGCTCATCACGTCGAGCAGCAACCCGGCGGGTTTGACCCGGCCTGCGTCCTCCACCATCCTGCGTCCCCCTATGCTGACTGAACTCACCGCCGGACGTTTTACCCTACGGGGCGCCTCGCTGGGCGGCATGTACACCTCGCTGCACGTGCCCGAACTAGATGCCTGCTTCGACGTCGGCGTCGCCGTGCGCTCCGCCGCGGCGGTCGAGCGCCTGTTCTTGAGCCACGCCCACGTGGATCACGTCGGCGCCCTGGCCACGCTGCTGGGCATGCGCGGGCTGAGCGGCGTGAAGGCGCCCCTCAAGATCCACCTGCCCGAGGGGGTCGAGGGCACCCTCGCCGAGTCCCTGCGGGTGCTGAGCGGGCTGCACCGCTGGCCGCTGACCTTCGAGGCGATCCCCATGCGCCCGGGTGACGAGGTGCGCCTGCGGGGGAAGCGCTTCGTGCGGGCCTTCAAGACCTACCACCCGGTGCCGAGCCTGGGCTACGCGGTGTTCGAGCGCGTGTCGAAGCTCAAGCCCGAGCACGCCGATCTGCCGGGCGCGCGCATCGGCGAGCTGCGCCGCAGCGGGGCCGACATCTTCGACGTGGTGGAGCGCCCGCTGCTGGCCTACGCCACCGACACCCTGCCCGAGGTGCTGCACCACGAGCCCTGGCTGGGCGACGTGAGCACGCTGATCCTGGAGTGCACCTTCCTGGACGAGCGCAAGACCATCCACGCGGCGCGGGCGGGCTGCCACATCCACCTGGACGAGCTGCTCAGCCACCACGCCATGCTGCGCAACGACCGCGTGGTGCTGATGCACTTCAGCCAGATCTACAAGCCGGGCGAGGTGCGCGCGATCCTCGACCAGCGGCTGCCCTCGACCCTGCGAGACCGGGTGATCCCGTTCCTGCCGGCGACGGACGACCAGTGGTGGAACTGAGGGGCGCGCGGCGCCGGTGAGGGCAGGGGGGCGCGGGCGGTGATCCCGTGGCCCAGGTCTCTCAGCGGTTGGGATCGCTGCCGATGCGCAGGCCCGTGACGACCTCGTCCTCGGGCGCCTGGAGCAGCACCGCGGCCGTCGCCGCGCCGGCCACCAGCACCGCGCCGCCCACGCCGATCCACACCCACTGCATGGTGCTCAGGCCGCCGCCCTTCGGCTCGTTGGTGCGGTCCACCTGCAGGAAGATCTCGAGGCTCGGGGCGTCCTCGCCCTGCACCAGCGCGAAGGGCACCTTGTTGGCGGTGTACTCGCCCCACGGCAGGTAGACCGTGATGGGCAGGGCGATGTCGGTGGAGCGGAAGCGCTCACGGATCGACATGAAGCGCTGCTTCTTGGCCCGGTTGATGATGCCGGTCTGGGCCTCGAAGAAGATGCGCCCCTTCTTGTTGGTCTCGCCCTCGGCGGCGGTGAGGGTCACCGCCCCGAAGAGGCTGCGCATCTCGGTGAGCAGATCGCCGATGCGGCGCTTGTGCCGGTCGTTGTCGGCCAGCTGCTCAGCCTTCAGCGCCGAGCTGAAGGCCTCCTCGACGATCAGCAGCTTGAAGTACGTGGCGGCCCGGTAGTAGGCGGTGCGGAAGTCGGCCTGGCCGCCGGGCATCTTCCAGGCGCGGTCCAGGAAGCCGCGGGCCTGCTTGTGCAGATCCTTGTTGAAATACAGGATCCCCTGGTCGCGCACGTCCTCGAGGGTGGTGGCGCCACCGGGCCCCTGGGCCTGCACCGCCGACACCGGCACGGCGACGGTGCCGGTCGCCAGCGCCAGGCTGAACGCGATCAGTCGACTGGCCTTGCCCATGAGCATCAGTTCCCCACGCAGGTGTTGTTGGCCTGGTTGCAGTTCCCGCTGGCGCAGTCAGCGTTGTCGCGACACTCGACGCAGCGGGTGTTGGCCCCGTCCTCCAGGCAGTAAGGCTCAGCGCCGGCCGGCGCGCAAGCCGCGTCCGCGCCACACTGGCAGCTGCGCCCCACGCACTGGTTGGCCCGGTCGGCGTCGCAGGCCCCCGCGGCGCCGCAGGCGGTGCACTCGTTGAGCACCGCGTTCTGGCAGGCCGGGGCGCCGCCGCCGTCGCAGCACAGCTGGTTGGCGCCGCAGCCGTCGAAGGCCGCGGCGTTCGGGTCGCAGACCTCACAGGTGCTGCCGCCGGCGCCGGCGACACACTGGGGCGCGCCGGCCGCACAGTCGCCGTCCGCCGAGCAGGTCTGGCCCTGCGCGCAGGCGCCGCAGTTGGCGCCGCCGCAGTCCACGTCCGTCTCGCCGTTGGCGGCGTCCAGGATCTCGTTGGCGCACAGGGTCGCGCACACGTTGTTGGTGCACTTGCCCGTGGCGCAGTCGCCGTTGACGGCGCAGGCCTCGCCCGCAGCGCAGCCGGGGCAGCTGCCGCCGCAGTCCTGGGCGGTCTCGTCGCCGTTCTGCACCCCGTCGTTGCAGGCCGGGGCCTGGCAGGTCACGTTGCAGACCCCGCTGTCGCAGTCGCCGGCGTTGTTGCAGGCGGTGCCCGCCGCGCAGCCTGCGGGGCAGCCGCCGCCGCAGTCCACGCCCAGCTCGGTGCCGTTCTGCACGGTGTCGTTGCAGTCGGGCGCCTGGCAGGTGTTGTTGGTGCACACCCCGCTCTCGCAGTCGCCCGGGGCGTTGCAGTCCCGGCCGTCGGCGCACGGATCGCACACGTTGCCGCCGCAGTCGGTGTCGGTCTCGGCGCCGTTCGGCACGTTGTCGGCGCAGGTGGGGGCCTGGCAGACGCCGCCGGTGCACACGCCGCTGATGCAGTCGGCGCTCACGCTGCAGCCCAGCCCGTCGGCGCACAGCAGGTTGGCCTGGCGGCAGGCTGCGCCGCCACAGTCCTCGCCCGTCTCCAGGCCGTTGAGGGTGTTGTCGTTGCAGGTGGGCGCCCGGCAGGTGCCGTTGGTGCACACCAGGCTCTGGCAGTTGGCGTCGCTGTTGCCGCAGGCGTCGCCGTCGGGGCAGGCGCCGCAGGTGCCGCCGCCGCAGTCGGTGTCGGTCTCGTCGCCGTTGGGGACGCCGTCGTTGCAGGTGGGCGCCTGGCAGACCCCTTGGTCGCAGACGCCGCTGACGCAGTCGATGCCGACGACGCAGCCGGCGTCGTTGGCGCACAGCCGGTTGGCGGCGCGACAGACCGCGCCGCCGCAGTCGGTGTCGGTCTCGGCGCCGTTCTGCACGTTGTCGTTGCAGCGCGGCGCCCGGCAGGTGCCGCCCGTACACACGCCGCTCTGGCAGTCGGCGGCGATGTCACAGTCGTCGGTGTCGTTGCACAGCGCGTCCGCCGCGCGGCACAGGGCCCCGCCGCAGTCGAGGTCGGTCTCGGCGCCGTTGAGCACGGTGTCGTTGCAGGTGGGCTCGGCGCAGGTGCCGGCCTGGCACACGCCCTCGACGCAGTCGCCGCCGATGGCGCAGGTGTCGCCGGTGGCGCAGGGCGGGCAGTTACCGCCGCAGTTGAGATCCGTCTCGGTGCCGTTCTGCACCATGTCGTCGCAGCGGGGCGCCGCGCAGGTGCCGTTGGTGCACACCAGGCTGACGCAGTCGGCGCCGTTGCCGCAGTCATCACCGTCGACGCAGGGATCGCAGCTGCCGCCGCAGTCCAGGTCGGTCTCGTCGCCGTTGAAGATGCCGTCGCCGCAGCCGGCCGCGACGCAGACGTTGTTGGTGCACACCGCCGACAGGCAGTCCGCGGGGGCCACGCACGCCAGGTTGGCGCGGCAGGCGCCGCAGTCGGGGCCACCGCAGTCGACGTCCGTCTCGTTGCCGTTGGCCACGCCGTCGTTGCAGGCCGGCATCTGGCACAGGCCGTCGCGGCACACGCCGCTCAGGCAGTCCTGGCCGCCCACGCAGGTGTCGGCGACGGCGCAGCGGTCGCACATGTTGGCGCCGCCGCAGTCGGTGTCGGTCTCGAGGCCGTTGCGCACGTTGTCGTTGCAGGTGGGCGCGCGGCAGGTCTTGTTGCCGGCCGGGCCCTGGCACACGCCGCTGGCGCAGTCGGCCGCGACCAGGCAGCGGTCCCCGTCGGGGCAGGTGAGCGACAGGGGCGCCTGACGGCAGCTGCCGCCGCAGTCGGTGTCGGTCTCGTCGCCGTTGGTGACGCCGTCGTTGCAGTTGGCCTCGCCGCAGCGCCCGTTCACGCAGCGGCCGCTGCTGCAGTCGGCGGCGATGGCGCAGCGATCACCCGCGGGGCACAGATCGCCCGTGGCCCGGCAGCTCGCGCCGCCGCAGTCGGTGTCGGTCTCGGCGCCGTTGAACACCTGGTCGTTGCAGGTCGGGGCCTGGCACACGTTGTTGGTGCACACGCCGCTCACGCAGTCGCCGGGGACGGCGCAGCCGGTGCCGTTGGCGCACAGCTGGCCCAGGGCGCGGCAGTCGCCGCCGCAGTCGCGGCCGGTCTCGGTGCCGTTGCGCTGGTTGTCGTCGCAGGCGAAGCACGCGCCGCTGGCCTCATCGCACAGCGGCCCGTTGTTCGGGCTGAGCTGGCACTCCACGTCGGCGCGGCAGCCCCGGCACGAGAAGTTGCCCGCGTCGCAGATGGGCGCGCCGGCGCCGCACCCGGCGTCGTCGTTGGGGTCGCAGGTCTGGCAGGAGCCGTTGGCCACGCACTGATCGCGGCCGTCGGGGCCCCGGTCGGCGCACTCCTGGTCGCTGGCGCACGCGCTGCAGCTGATGCCGCCCGAGATCCGGCAGATGGGCAGGGTGCGGGTGTTGTCGCAGCCCTCGTTGGTGCCGGGATCGCAGACCTCGCAGAAGGCCGCGAGCCCGTCGTTGACATCGGCGGTGGGCACGCAGCGGCTGCGGGCCCCCAGGCCGGCGCAGTCCGCGGCGTCGCGGCAGGCCACGCACTCGCCGTCGACGCCCGCGCCCGCGCAGAAGGGCCGCACGCCGCCGCACACGCCGTTGACGTTCAGCACGCCGCAGGTGCACTCGCGGCGCACGCAGCGGTTGGTGGCGTCTGGGTCGCAGGCGCTGGCCGCGCCCTCGCAGGTCGCGCAGCGGTCCATCGAGGTGCCGACGCAGGCCTGCTCACCCACGGCGCCGCAGCACAGCTGGTTGGGGCCGCAGTTGTCGTGGTTGGCCAGGTCGCACTCGACGCAGCGGCCGTCACCCTCGGTGCAGATCAGCCCGTTGGGGCACTCGGCGTCGTTGCGGCAGCCGCGGCAGCGCAGGGAGTCGCCGTCGCACACGGGGCTGAGGCTGCCCTCGCCCCCGCAGGTGCTGAAGTCGTTGGGGTCACACGAGTTGCACTGGCCGCCGACGCACTGCTGGCCGGCGCCACACTCCGCGTCGACGTTGCACACCCGGCAGGTGCGGCTGTTGCCGTCGCAGATGGGGCGGCCGGTGTTGCACCCGTCGGCGGGCTGCTGGTTGTTGGTGACCTGCGGGTTGGTGCCCAGGTCGCACGCCTCGCAGCGCTGGCCCACGCACTGGTCGCGGGTGCCGGGGCGCTGCTGGCAGTCCAGATCTGCGCCGCAGGGCTCGCAGCTGCCGGCGACGCAGATGGGCGTGGCGCTGTCCTCGCGGCAGCCGCGGTGGCCGTCGGCGGCGTCGCACTCCACGCACACGGCGTTGACGCACTCAGGGGTGCCAGGGCGGGCGGCGCAGTCGGCGTCGCCGCGGCACTGCACACAGATGCCCAGCTCGTCGTTGCACACCGGCGTCGCGCCGCCGCAGGGATCGTTGGCGCCGCAGCGGCACTCGCGGTCGTCACAGCTGTTGGTGGACAGCACGTCGCAGGTGCCCAGGCCGACGGCGGCCGCGCAGCTCTCGCACACGTCGCCCGCGCCGGGCCCGGTGGGCACGCAGGCGCCGTCGCAGCACAGGCGGTCGAGGGGGCAGTCGGCGTTGCCGCGGCACTCGTTGCAGGTGCCGCCGCCCACCTGGGGGTCGCACAGCTCGCTGCCGGCGCGGCACAGCCGGCCGTCGCCGCCGCACTCGCAGGTGCGGTCGCTGCAGACGTTGCTGAGGTTGCCGTTGCAGGCCACGCCGCAGGTCTCGCAGCCGTTCGCGCCGTCGAACTGGGTGGGCACGCAGCGGGGCGCGCCGTCGGCGCCGGCGCAGCACAGCTCGTCGGCCTGGCAGCCGCTGTGATCGCTGGGATCGCACCGCTCGCACTGGCCGTCGACGCACTCGTCGCCGTTGCCGGCCTCGGTCTCGCCGCACTCGCCGTCATCCTCGCAGGCGCGGCAGACGTTGCGGACGGGATCGCAGAAGGGCTCGGCCTGGTTGACCGTGCAGCCCACCTGGCTGGCCGGATCGCAGCCCTCGCAGCGGCCCTCGAAGCACTCCGAGCCCAGCCCGCACTCGGCGCTGTCCACGCAGGGGCGGCACAGGCCGGCGGCGCAGATGGGGCTGAAGGGGTCGCAGCCGGCGTTGGTGTCGGGGTTGCACTCGGTGCAGGTGCCGGCGACGCAGAAGTTCTGGTCGCCCACGCGGAGCTCGCACTCGGCGTTGTTCATGCACCCGACGCACAGGCCGTTGGCGCCGCAGATGGGGCGGTCGGCGTCGAAGTCGCACTGCAGATCGCGGCTGGCGGGGTCGCACTCGCTGCAGCGGTTGTCGACGCACACCCGGTTGTCGCCGCACTCCTGGTCGCGCTCACAGGCGACGCAGGTGACCGGCTGGCCGATCTCGGCGCGGCAGAAGGGCCGCTCGCCGCCGCAGGCGTCCTCTTCGCCGCACTGGCACACGCCGCCCTCGCAGCGGTCGCTGGTGGTGATGTCGCAGGCGACGCCGCAGCCGCCGCAGTTGCCCTGGTCTTGGGGGATGCAGCGGTCGTTGCAGCACAGCTCGCCGCCGCCGCAGTCGTTGGTGTCGCGGCAGGCCACGCAGCCGCCGTCGGTGCAGAAGGGGGTGGGATCGGCGCAGGCGGCGCCGTCGGCGTTGGCCGCGCAGGCGCAGGTGCGGCCGGCGGCGCAGCTGTCGGCCTCGACGCCACAGCCCGTGGCGCAGTCGGTGCACTGGGTGGTCGACACCGCCACGCAGGTGGGGGTCTCGCCCTGGGCGCAGCACAGCTCGCCCGCGCCGCAGCCGTCGTGGATCCCGTCGCCGGCGATCCGGCAGGGCAGGCAGCGGTTGCCGACGCAGACGGGGGTCGCCGGGGTGTCGGCGCAGTCGCTGTCGGCGGCGCAGTCCTCGGCGCAGACGAAGCCCTCGTCCACCTGGCCATCGCAGTCGTTGTCGAGCTCGTCGCAGACCTCGCTGGCGGCGAAGGCCTCGACCGCCGCGGGGCCCTGCTCGATGAGGCACTGGCCGCGGCCGTCGGTGAAGTCGAGGCGGTTGCCGCTGCCGACGCCGCCGTCCGCGTCGGCGCTCCCGCTGCCCACCTGGCGGGGGTCCTGGTGCAGCTTGACCAGGCAGCCGTCGCCGCAGGCGTCGCCGAAGTTCACGCGGTCACACAGGCTCGCGGTGCCCGCGGTGGTGCGCACGTACAGCTCGGCGGCGTAGGTGTCGCCGGGGGCGATGGTGGGGAAGCGGCTGCCCACGGGCACCAGGTTGCTGTCGGCCCAGCGCATGGGCACGCGGAACACGGCGGGGGTGGCGCCCTGCTTCTGCAGCAGCAGGCAGGCGTTCACGTCGCCCGCCGGGGCCGCCTCATCGAGGCGCGCCGTGCACTGCGCCTGCCCCCCCTGCGCGGTGGGCGGCCCCAGGCAGCCCGCCAGATCCAAGGTGACGTCGGTGAGGTTGTAGACGGTCTCCGGCTCTTTACAGCCGAAGGCCAACGCCCCCAGGACCAGAGTCCACACCGTGACGGTCAGTGCCCGCATCACTCGCTCCAATGCATCTCTCCCCGGGGCCATTTCACCAGAGCAGGCCCGGGCCCATCAATCTCGTGCTGCGGACCGCCCCAGTCGGGGCCGCGCGTTACGGGCTGGCGCCGCCGTGGGTCTCGGGGCTCATGGGCCCGGTCCCCCCGTAGGTGCGCCGGTGTGCTGCCGTCACGGATCGCGTCAGCGCGATCTCGCCCAGCGCGGTGGCGCCGGCGGTCGCGGTGCGAGCGTAGGTGCTCCGGTCCACCCGGTACAGGCCGAATCGCGGCTCGTAGCCCTCGGCCCACTCGAAGTTGTCCATGAGCGACCAGTGGTAGTAGCCGCGCACGTCCGCGCCGTCCGCCATGGCCCGCCCGATCTGCTCCAGGGTGCGCACCACGTTCTCGGCGCGGCGCGCGCCGTTCTCGGCGGCGATGCCGGCCTCGGTCACCACCAGCGGCAGGTCGGGGTAGCGGGCGCTGAGGTCCATCAGGATGGTGTGCAGGCCGGGCTCGTAGAACTCGTAGCCCATGGTCTCGACCCACTTGCTGGGGTCGCTGACCGGCAGGCAGGCGGCGTCGAGGATGCCGCCGAAGCAGGGGGTGGCGCCGATGGCGCGGATCAGCGCCGGGCGGGCGGTCACCCCGGCGCGGAAGTAGTACTGCACGCCCAGCCAGTCGAGGGTGTCCGCCCAGTCCGGGTGGGGCTCCTCGGCCACGCCGTCGAGGTCGCGGTCGAAGGCCCCGGCCCGCAGGGCGTCGGGGTAGAGGTGGTGGTAGATGTACCAGACCGTCTCGGCGGCCCGGACGTCGTCGGGATCAGCGCTCGGCTGCCCGCCCCGCGCCGGCTGCCAGTCCACCACCGACAGCGACAGCCCGATGTCGGTCGCGCGGCCGTCGCCGTCGGCGTCGATGGTGTCGTTGGCCTGGATGGCCCGGTACATCGCGGCGTGGGCGTCGAGGAACGCGGCGTAGGCCGTCAGCAGGCGGTCGAAGTCGGTGATGACCAGGGACTTGCCCGGGGGGAAGATCCCCGCGCCGTAGGCGGCGAGCAGGTAGTTGATGGGCTCGTTGATCGTGCACCACTCGTCGACCCGGTCGCCGTAGCGGGCCGCCAGCAGCCCGGCGAACTCGGCCAGCTCGGCCACCAGCGCCTGCTGGCCCTTGGGGTGCGCCCAGCCGCACAGGTTGGTGTCGGTGGGCTCGGCGTCGTCGTCGCAGTCGGGCTGGCGGAAGTCGTGGGCCCACAGCGGGTTCGAGAAGTGGTGCACGGTGATCATGGGCCGGATGCCCGCCGCGAGCAGCGCGTCGATGACCTGGTCGTAGTGGGCCAGCGCGGCGGTGTCGGTGGCGCCCCGGGTGGGCTCTATGCGGGCCCACGGGATGTTCAGGCGGTAGGCGTCCAGGTGCATCGCCTGCAGCAGCCCCACGTCCGCGACGGCGTTGGCGTAGCCGCGCACGGCCTCGCCCACCGGCACGCCCTGGCCCTGGCC
Organism: bacterium; assembly: GCA_030424955.1. Classification (GTDB taxonomy): domain Bacteria; phylum Myxococcota_A; class Bradymonadia; order UBA7976; family UBA1532; genus JACKDL01. The sequence continues at coordinate 13,951 of JAUHVS010000028.1, forward strand.
GCCCTCGGCCGCCGGCAGGGTCCACCAGTGCCAGTCGCCGGCCACGATGCCCTCTTCGATCTGGGCGGCGGCGGTGGCGGCCCCGAAGCGGAAGCCGTGGCGGCCCTCGGGGCTCGACAGGGACGCCATGCGGCTGAAGCTCAGCGCGCCGTCGGCGGACCAGGTCGGCGCGGCGAGGGGGGGCGGGGCGGCCGGGGTCGGCGCGTCGTCGCAGGCGAGCAGCGGCGTGACGAGCGCGGCCACACAGGCGGTGCGGGCCAGGATCTGGCGGATACCCATGGGAGCCTCCGAGGGGGGACGCGGGTGGCGTCGCCGACGGTAGCACGGGCCCCGCGCAGGCGCAGGTCAGGCCTGGGGCAGGGGGCTACTCGAGGGTGCGGGGCACGACCCGGTACAGCTCGGCGGGGCGGTGGCCCACGGCGCGCTCGCGCTTGCCGGTGGGGGCCAGCTCGCCCGTGGCCAGCATGCGGCGGCGGAAGGAGTCCTTGTTGAGGGTGCGCCCGAGGATGGTCTCGTGCACCGCCTGCAGGGCGCGCAGCGGGAACTCCTCGGGCAGCAGCTCGTAGCCGATGGGCGCGTAGTTGAGCTTGCCGCGCATGCGCTTGACCACCAGCCCCAGGATCTGGTCGTGGTCGAAGGCCAGGGCCCGGGGTGAGTCGTCCCCCGCCGACACCGACACGGGCCCGCCGGCCTCGCCGGCCCAGGGCACGGTCAGCCGCCCGAGCTGCAGGCCCTTCGCCTGGGCGCGCTCGAACCGCGCCCGGTCCACCAGGGCGTAGTACGCCACGGTGATGATGCGCATGCGCGGATCGCGGCCGGGCGTGCCGAAGGTGTAGAGCTGCTCGACGAACACGTCGTCGAGGTGGGCCTTCTCGCGCAGCACCCGCTCGGCGGCGTCCTGCAGGCCCTCGTCGATACCCACGAAGCCACCGGGCAGGCCCCAGCGCCCCTGGTACGGCGGCGCCGGCCGCTCGATGAGCAGGGCGTGCAGGGCGCCGTCGAAGGCGCTGACCAGCGCCACGTCCACGGCCACCGACGGGCGCTCGAACGCGTGGGGATCGTAGCTGGCCAGAAATTCGGCGTCGCGGGGATCTGGACCCTCGGGGGACGTCACGGCGGCTCCTCGACCAAGACTGGCCGAGCAGAATACGCAGGCAGGCCCTGGCCCGCCACCCACCTTGTCGGCAAGCTGCCGTCAACTCAGCGGATTCTCCGCGCCGTCGCGGCACCGATCCGTCACCTGGGCGTCGATTGACTCCCCCCTTCACCCTCACGAGAATGCCGCCGAATGCGGCCATCGGTGCATCGGCAGCACCGTGGTCCCCTTGGCACACTCGTGGAGACGTGATGACCAACCCCCCCTCCTTGAAGCGACCGTGGCGGCAGGCCGCGTGGTGGCTGAGCGTCGCGCTGGCGTTCAGCGCCTGCGACGACGGCGAGAACAACACCGGTGACAGCGACGGCGGGGGCGGCTCGACCGCAGACGCCCTGCCCGTCATGGACATGGGCCGCGACGCCGCCGGTGGGGCCGGCGGCGCAGGCGGCATGGGCGGCGCTGGCGGTGTGGGGGGCATCGGCGGCGAAGGCGGCGCCGGCGGCATGGGCGGCATGGGCGGTACCGGGGGCGTGGGGGGCGCGCCCGACTGCACCGTCGATGACGACTGCGCCGTGGACTCGGCCTGCATCGCCGCGGCCTGCGTCGAGGGCGCCTGCGTCCTGACGCCCATCGAGGGCTGCTGCGACGACGACGGCGACTGCGGCGAGGGGGGCGTCTGCATCACCGATCTGGCGGTCTGCGCAGACGCCGTGGCGCCCGGCGCCCTGGTGATCACCGAGCTGATGATCGATCCCGCGGAGCGTGCCGACGCCGACGGCGAGTGGATCGAGCTCTACAACCCGGGCGACGCGCCCGTGGTGCTCAACGGGCTGACCCTGGCGGGCGGCGAGGGGGAGGCCCACCGCATCCGCGGCGCGGGCCCGATCACCGTCGACGCCGGCGCCTGGTTCCTGCTGGCGCGGGCGGCCGACGCCGCCGCGCCCATCCCGGCCGGCTACCTCTACAGCGACGTGGATCTCGACAACGCGGGTGACCGCGTGGCGGTGCTCGACGCCTTCGGCGCGGTCATCGACGAGGTCATCTACGACGGCGAGTGGCCTATCGCCACGGGCGCGGCCCTGAGCCTCGACGAGGGCGCCTGGGCCGCCGACGCCAACGACGGCGCGGCCGCCTGGTGCCCGGCCGTCCCCAGCTGGGGCGGCGAGGATCGCGGCACCCCCGGGGCGGCCAACCCGGCCTGCCCGCGGCCCGAGCCCATCGACTGGTGCCGGCTGCAGTGGCCCCTGGACGCCGAGGTGGTCAGCGGCGCCGAGATCACCGCCTACGGGCGCGTGTTCGAGGCCGGCGTGACCGATCGCACCGACGCCACCGACGTGGATCCCCAGCTGCGCGCGCAGTTCGGCGTGGGCCCCGACGGCAGCGAGCCCGCTGACAACGCCGCGTGGACCTGGGCGGACGCCGAGGCCAACGCGGGCTGGGACGCCGCCGAGAGCGGCGAGCCGGGCAACGACGAGTACCAGATCACCCTCAACGCGCCGGGCGCCGGCGTGTACGACCACGCCTTCCGCTTCAGCGCCGACGGCGGCCAGAGTTGGACCTACTGCGACCGGCAGATCGACGGCAGCGACGGCGCGGCGGACGGCTACCAGGTGGCCAACGCCGGCTCGCTGACGGTCACCCCGGGGCCCTGCGACGACGACCCGTGCGTCGAGCCCTCGCCGCCGCGCTGCGACGGCAACGACCTGGTCAGCTACGCGGCCGTGGGCGAGTGCACGCCCACCGCTGAGGGGGGCTTCACCTGCGAGTACCCCGAGGCCAACCGCGAGGCCTGCGCCGACGCCGGCCAGGTGTGCGCCGAGGGCGCCTGCGCCGCGCCGGAGCCCCTGGCCGCCCCGGGCGAGGTGATCTTCACCGAGATCCTGTACGACCCGCACGGCGTGCTCATCGAGGACAACTCGGAGTGGTTCGAGGTGCACAACGTCACCGACGGGCCGCGCCGCCTCGACGGCTGCACCCTGGTGGACAGCACCCCCGCCAACGCCGAGATCGTCGGCCGCCTGGCCATCCCGGCCGGCGGCTACGCGGTGTTCGTGCGCAGCGCCGATCAGGCGATCAACGGCGGCATCGAGGCCGACGCCACCTTCGGCTTCGCGCTGAACAACAGCGGCGACACCCTCAGCCTCACCTGCGACGGGCAGCTGGTGGATCAGGTGATCTACACCGACGCCGAGCCCTTCCCGGTCAACGCGCGGCAGCAGTCGATCCAGCTCAACCCCGAGACGCTCACGGGCGACGCCAACGACGACGGCGCCGCCTGGTGCTTCGGTGAGCCCGTGTACTACGAGGACGCCCTGGACGAGGCCGACAACCACCGCGGCACCCCCGGCCAGGCCAACCCGCCGTGCCCCATCATCGACGTCACCGTCGACTGGTGCCGCCTGCAGTCGCCCCTGGACCTCGAGGCCCCCGCCGCCACGCCGCTGACGGTGTTCGGCCGCGTGTTTGAGGCCGGCATCACCGATCGCAGCGAGGGCACCGACGCCGACGAGGGCCTGATGGTCGAGGTGGGTGTCGGCCCCGACGGCAGCGATCCCGCCGCCGACTGCGTGCCCGGCGACGGCGTGCTGTGCTGGGTGTGGACCCCCGCCGTGGCCAACCCCGCGTGGCAGGACGCCGCCGAGCCCGGCAACGACGAGTACCAGGGCACCTTCAACGTGCCCGCCCCCGGCCCCTACGACTTCGCCGTGCGCGCCACCCGCGACGGTGGGGCCACCTGGCTCTACTGCGACCGCGCGGCGGGCGACGGCGCCGACGGCGCCGAGGACGGCTACAGCCCCGACAACGCCGGGCAGCTCACCAGCACGCCCAGCCCCTGCGAGATCGAGGCCTGCGACGTGCCCCCGGCCGCCGAGTGCGACGCGGACGGCGTGACCCGCGTGACCTACGTGGCCCCCGGCGCCTGCAGCGTCGAGGGCGTGGACGCGGTGTGCACCTACAACACCGAGACGCTGGACTGCAGCCTCACCGGCGGCACCTGCGAGGCCGGGGCCTGCGTGGGCGGCGCCCGCGCGCCGGCCGCTGGCGAGGTGATCTTCACCGAGTTCCTGCCCGATCCGCACGATCCGCTGGCCGACGCCACCGCCGAGTGGCTCGAGGTGCTCAACACCACCGACAGCGACCTGGATCTGACCGGCTGCGTGCTGGTGGACGGCACCGCGGCCAACGCTGAGATCCTGCCCCTGCTGGTGCTGGCCGCCGGCGAGCGCGCGGTGTTCGCCAACAGCGACGACGCGGCCCTCAACGGCGGGCTGCCCGCGCCGGCCTACCTGTTCAGCTTCGGCCTGAACAACGGCGGCGATCAGCTCAGCCTGACCTGCGGCGACGTGGTGGTGGACGCCATCGACTACGCGGCCGATCCCTTCCCGACCCCTGAGCGCCGCGCCTCGGTGCAGCGCGACGCCGCCGGCCGCTGGTGTGTGGCCACCGACGTGTACTTCGGCGAGGCCGACGGCGCGCACCTGGGCACGCCCGGCGCCGAGAACCCGGCCTGCCCGGGCGTGGCCCGCTGCACCCTGCAGTGGCCGCCGCAGATCGACGGCGCCCCGGGCGACCTCGAGACCGTCTATGGGCGGGTGGTGGTGCCCGGCATCACCGACCAGAACGCGGCGGGCAACGACCTCGACGACCGCGTGATGGGGCGCCTGGTGGTGGGCCCCGTGGCCGATCCGCTGAGCGCGGACGCCCTGCGCATCGCCGCCGAGCCCAACCCGGGCTGGGCGGGCGAAGATCCGGCCGCCGATGAGTACCAGGTGGCCTTGGCGCTGCCGGCGCCCGGCCTGTACGCCTACGCCTTCGAGTTCAGCGCCGACCGCGGCCGCACCTGGCTGGCCTGCGATCTGGACGGCGGCGAGAACGGCTTCCAGGTCGAGCAGGCGGGCCAGCTCGCCAGCCGCGCTGCGGGCGACGCCTGCGATCCCAACCCCTGCGACGCGCCGCCGGCGGCCGAGTGTGACGCCGAGACCGGCGAGCGCATCCGCTACGCCGCGCTGGGCGACTGCGTGGACGAGGGCGGCGTGCCCGCGTGCACCTACGCCCCGGCCCGCGAGGCCTGTGGCGCCGACGAGATCTGCCTGGGCGGCGCCTGCGTGCCCGCCGGGGCCCGCGCGCCCCTCGCCGGCGAG
>JAUHVS010000804.1 GCA_030424955.1 bacterium
GCCCACGGGGCCCGGGGGCGCGGCGGGGGTGGGCGCAGCCGGCGGGGGTGGGTGGGGCGCCGGGGCGCGGTCGGGCGCGGGGGGCCCTTGGGGGGGGGCGCCGCCCCGCAGCGCCTGCACCCGCCGCTCGGTCAACGCCTTCAGGCGCGCCGCGACCTCGGCGGGGGTGCGGCACACCAGCGTGGCGGGCGGATCGCTCACCCGGCGGCGCCCGCAGAGGGAGGCTGCCGCAGCACGGCCAGCAGGCGCCGGGCGGCCGCGCGGCTGCGGGGGGCGTCGGCCTCGCCCAGCACCGGCGTGGGGGCGCCGACGCACATGGGGCAGCCGTCCTGGCAGCCGCAGCCGTTGAGCAGGGCGTCCACCTCGGCGAGCAGGGTGTCGAAGCCCAAGAAGAGCGCCTCGTGCAGGCCGACGCCGCCAGGGTAGCGCTCGTAGATGAACAGGGCGGGGGGCTGGGTGCCGGGGGCGTCGGCGCCGCCCTCGACGCTGTGGCCCAGATCGCGGGGATCGGCCATGAGGTAGACGGCGGCGACGGCGACGAGGGCCTTGGCCAGGCCGCGCAGCGTGTCCACCAGGCGGTGGCTGGACAGGCCCGCCGCGGCGGCGAGGGTGTCGTCTGGCCGCAGCCACAGGCCGGTGGTGTGCAGGTCGTTCTCGGGCAGGTCGACCTCGCCGTAGCCCACGTTCTCGCCGGTGGCGAAGCGGATCTTCTTGAACCCGACCACCCGCTCGAACACCCGCAGCTCCCCGTGGCCCAGGCGCGCGTGGGCCCGGGGCGCCTCTGCGAAGGCCACCAGGGGGCGCACGCCCTCGTAGGTCATGGCGTCGGTGTAGTAGTCGACGTGCACCGGATCGACGTAGGCGCGGCGGCCCCCCCAGTCGAGGTGCTGCACCTGATAGGTCTGCCCGCCGACGATGTAGATCGCCTGCGGGTGCAGGGTCTCGGCGGCGGCGTGGTAGTCGACCTCGCCGATGATGGTGTGGCGCCGCTGCTGGTCGAGCACGGTGAAGTTGCCGTCGGCGATGGCCCGCAGCGGCACCTTCTGGGCGGGGTAGGGCGGGCCGACCCACTGCCAGCGGGCGCCGCCGTGCAGCACGCCCTGCGAGGCCAGCCAGCCCAGCACCTCCTGGGTGTGCTCAACCCCGAAGCCGCCCAGCCCCTCGTCGGCGGCGAAGGGCAGCTCGAAGGCGGCACACTTGATGTGATCGGCGACGATCAGCAGGTGATCGGCCAGCAGCCGGGCGTGCTCAGGGGCCTGGCCATGGAACCACTCGGGGTGTTGCACGAGGTACTGGTCGACGGGCTCGCTGCGGGCGACGAGGACTACGCTGGCGGCCTCTTCGCGGCGGCCGGCGCGGCCCGCGCGCTGCAAGGTGCTGGCGACGCTGCCGGGGTAGCCCGCGAGGACGCAGGCGGCGAGCTGTCCGATGTCGACGCCGAGCTCGAGGGCGTTGGTGGTGACCACCAGCTGGATCTGGCCGCTGCGGAGCCCCGCCTCGATGGCCCGGCGCAGCCCGGGCAGGTAGCCGCCGCGGTAGCCGGCGACGACCTCGGGGTCGCCCCCGTCGGCGGCGACGTCTTCCTTCAGGTGGCGGGTGAGGCGCTCGACGCTGAGCCGGCTGTTGCAGAAGACGATGGTGGGCACGCCGGCCTTGGCCAGCGCGCGGGCGACCCCCCGGGCGGCCTTGACGTAGCTCTGGCGGACGCCCGTGGTGCCGTCCACCAGCGGCGGGTTGTACACGTGGAACGCCCGGCGGCCGCGGGGCGCGCCGCTGTCGGTGATGGCCTCGACAGGGGCCTCGATGAGGGCCTCGGCGTGGGCCTGGGGGTTGGCGATGGTCGCCGAGCTGAGCACGAACTGCGGATCGGCGCCGTGCCAGCGGCAGACGCGGCGCAGCCGGCGGATGACGTTGGCGACGTGGCTGCCAAACACGCCGCGGTAGACGTGCGCTTCGTCCAGCACCACGTGGGTGAGCCCGCCGAAGAGGCCCGCCCACTGGTCGTGGTGGGGCAGGATGCCCATGTGCAGCATGTCGGGGTTGGTGACCACGATGCGGGCCCCCGCGCGGATGGCACGGCGCGCGTCGGCGGGGGTGTCGCCGTCGTAGGCGTGGGCGCCTACGGCGATGCCGGCGGCACGGGCCAGAGCGTCGAGGCCGACCACCTGGTCGTGGGCCAGCGCCTTGGTGGGGAACAGGTAGAGCGCGCGGGCCTCGGGATCGTCGTGGATCGCCTGCAGGGCCGCCAGGTGGTAGACGAGGGACTTGCCGCTGGCGGTGGGCGTGGCGACCACCACGTTGCGCCCGGCGCGGGCGGCGGCGAGGCCCGCGACCTGGTGGGTGTACAGGTGGGTGATGCCGCGGCCGTGCAGGGCGGCCTTGAGGGGCGGCGCCAGCCACTCGGGGATGGGCGCGTGGGCGGCGGCGACCGCCGGCGTGGCGTGTCGCGCGACGAAGGGCGCGCCCTTGACGGGGTGGGCCGCCCAGCTGTCCAGCACATGCTCCGCCAGGCTCATGGGCCCCCTCCGCCGGCGCCCCGGGCTGGGCGCGCTCACATGGTCAATCCGGGCGACAGGGTGTCGCCAAGGCTGAACATTTGTCAACGTGGCTGATGTTCAGGCAGGGCGGCGCTGAGGCAGCGGGGCCGGTGGGGCGGCCGAGCGCAGGCCCCTGGAATCCAAAGGGGTTTCAGAATCTCATGCGATTTCGCGCAACACCGGCGCCGGCTGTCCGATAGGTCCATAGGGCCACCACACGCGGGCGCGCCGGGCATGGGCCGCAAGCAGCGCT
>JAUHVS010000029.1 GCA_030424955.1 bacterium
GCAGCGCGCGCAGGGCGTGCCCTTGAACTGGCCGCGGTGGGTGTCCTCGTGGCAGCCCGCGCAGTCCTTGGTGCGCGGCTTCCAGCGCTCCCAGCTGTGGCAGTCGAGGCACCCCTGCTTGGCGTGCTTGCCCCGCAGCGGCCAGCCCGTGCTCTCGTGCTCGAAGATCGACGTGCGCTTGAAGCCCTGCGTGACGTGGCACTCCTCGCAGATGCGCTTGCCGAACACCCCCGGGGGGTGCGGATCTTTGTGGCAGGTCACACAGCCCTTCACGGGCAGCGGGCCAAAGGCCTTCTGGCCCAGGTGGCAGTCCTGGCAGCCGACCTGGGCGTGCTGCCCCGTCCGGGGGAAGCGCGTCTCCCGCTCGTGGTCGAAGCGCAGGTTGGCGTTCAGCACGGACCAGCCCTGGGTGTTGTGGCACCGGTCGCAGCGCTGCAGATCCGTCTTGAGGCCCTTGCCGTGGTAGGCGCCGTGGCAGGTCCCGCAGTCGGTGGGCGCCCCCAGGTAGCTGTCGCGGCCGCCGCTGCGCTTGGCCGTGTGGCACTGGCGGCAGCCCACCCCGCGGTGGCCCCCGGTGAGGGGGTAGCCGGTCTGCCCGTGGTCGAAGGCCTTGGGGTTCAGGCCGCGCACGTCGTGGCGCCGCCCCAGGTGCTCCTTGTGGCAGCTGTTGCAGGTGCCGTTGCCCACCACGCGCCCGTGCAGGCCCTGGCCCTTCTGGATGCTGCGGTTGATGTCGGTGTGGCAGCTGCGACAGTTGCTGGCGGGCACGCCGCCAAAGGCCACGTGGCAGCGGTTGCAGCTGTCCTGGTTGTCGAGGTGGGCGTGGGGCTGGCTGAGCGGCTTGGCGGCCCACGCCAGCCCGATCAGGCAGCACAGCGACAGCGCCACGCTGGTCCCCCAGCGCGTCCACCGCCGCCCCCCCTGGCCACCAACCCCGCTGCGCATCGGTCCGACGATACCCCAAGCCCTTCACAGGCGCATCCACGGCGCGCGCCGCGTGCACGCTGGCCGTGCCGCGCGGGCGATCAGCCCACCGAGTACATCAGCGACCGCACCACGTGCAGGGCCAGCGCGCCGAACATGATGTTGCTCGACACCACGTGCACCACCCGGTAGCGCTTGAGCACCAAGCTCAAGAAGCCGTGCAGCCGCGTGGAGCGCTCCAGCCGGGCCTTCTCTTTGAGCAGGTCGAGCACCTCTTGGGCCTTGCCTGTCTCGACCTCGCCCGCCAGATCGCCCGCCATGGCGTCGATGGCGTCTCGCCCGGCCCGCTCCTGCTTGAAGAGCTCGACCATGCCCGGCAGCAGCCGGGTGCGCGCCAGGGCGTCGGGGTCGCCCTCCGCCGGCGGCACCACCCGGGCGAGCCCGCTCGCGTCGTCGAGTTGCGACACCCGTGTCATCACCGTGAAGCCGACCCGCCGGTCGCGGAACTTCGACTCGATGTTGCCGTTGATGGCCTCGATGCGCGCCTGGATCTCGCTCAGGGCCAGCTGCTGGCCCGCCTGGCTGCGGGGCACCAGGTAGAGCAGGTAGCGGCCCACCGCGCCCGTCGCCAGGGCCACCATCATCAGGGCGAAGGTGGCGATGGCGATGGGCTCTCGCCAGATGAAGGCCGTGTGGTAGAAGCCGTAGACCCCGCCCAGCACCCCCAACCAGATGTGGCTGTCCATCCAGGCCTGCACGCTGCCCAGCCGCGGCGCCAGGGCCTTGCCGATCCGGTAGCCCTGGGTGCCGATCATGCAGAACGCGCCGATGTAGCCGATGGCGTGGCCGAAGGTGCCGCCGCCGCTCAGCGGCCGGTCGGGGTCCACCCCCTCGCTGAGCCAGCCCCAGCCGTGCATCAGGGTGGTGAAGGTCAGGGCGGGCCACCACAGGCGCCCGAAGACCTCCCACGACACCACCAGGATCTGCAGCAGCGAGAGGGCCCGCCACAGGTGGCGGCTGATGCGCCCCGAGGCCTCGGGCGACGCGATGTCGCCAAAGCCCGGGGTCTTGTGCACGTTGAACTGCTCCCAGTGCCCGAACAGATCGCCGCCCGACACCTGGAACATGGCGCCCGTGGGGCAGGCGGTGATGCAGGCCTGGTCGCGGTAGCCCGAGCAGTTGTCACACTTCTGCGCGATGTTCTGGCCGGTGTTCTGCGGATCGCGGCCGGGGAAGTAGCGGTCGACGTTCAGATCGGCCACCGAGTGCATGCGGATCGCCCCGAAGCTGCACCCCTGCGCGCACATCGTGCACCCGATGCAGTTGTCGCTGATGATGATCTCGCCCGTGTCGGGGTGCCGGCTCAGGTGGCCGAACTTGCACTTGTCGAGGCACTCGGGGATCTCGCAGTTGTGGCAGTTCTGCGGCACCTCGGTGAGCCCGTAGCGGATCTCGCTGGCGCCGAGCCGGTCGGTCCCGTGGCGGTCCCGGCAGGCGTCGTAGCAGCCGTCGCACTCGATGCAGATGTCCATGCGCTTGAGCTTGACCCGCCCCGCGAAGGTCAGCCGCTGCTCGACGATGAAGCGGGCGATGTCCCCCTGGCGCTCGTCATCGAAGCGGGCCTGCTGCCGCTCGGTGACCGGCCGCAGCGCCTCGCCGAAGGCGTCGCGGAACGCGGTGCTCTTGCGCATCGCGTAGTTCAGATCGCGGTACGGCATGCGCAGCGCCCGCAGCGGGACCATGGCGGTGACGATCAGCCGCCGGGTGTCCTCGACGGTGAACAGCTTCTGCACGTAGGCCTCGCCCACGGCCAGGTAGTTCGCCACCCGCGGGGCGCCGCTGCCCACGGCCCGGTGCACGCTGGCCTCCCCCGACAGCACCAGGAACACCGGGGCGTCGTCGTCGGTCCCAGGGGGGCCGTCGAAGAGGGTCTCGCCGCGGCTCAGGTCGAGGTGGGTCATGCGGGGCGCCATGCGCTCCCGCAGCGCGGGGTCCAGGGTCGCGAACAGTGGGACGTCCGCCAGGAGCGCAGCGGTCACCTGAACGGGCGCAGCGTCTCTGCCGCGCCGGCGGCGGCCCTTGGGCGCGGCCTTGCGGACTCGCTCGCTCCGCCGGGGACGGGGGGGGCTGGCCTCCACGGGGCTCCTCAACGCGGGTGGGAAGGGCAACGTCCGCCCTGCCCGTAAGGCTCGGCGGAGACTGGCGCCCAGAGTCTACATGGCCGCGGCCGGGCGTCGAAAGCCCCGCGGGCGCTCTGCTCTGGCGCGACCGGCTCGGGGCGGTCGGCCCAGGGCCGGCGCGCGGGCGTGATCGTGACAGGCGGGGGGCGCGGCACCGCTGCGCGCTCAGGGCGCTCGGCGGCCGGGCAGGCCGTGCCGCCCTGGCGGCGGCGGAGGGCGGGCGGGCTCAGAACCCGAAGCAGGTGCCAGTCTCGGGGGGCGGGAAGCCCGGCAGGCCGCCCTGCAGGCAGATGAGCCCGGGCTGGCAGGGGATCAGGTCGGGCGAGAGCGCGTCCGCCGGATCCTGCTTGAGGCACGAGCAGTTGCCGCGATCCGGGTTGCCGAGGGTGGCGAGGCCCGGCAGGCACTGGCCGCCCGGCGCGCACACGCCCTCGAGCCCCGCGAGGCTGCAGCTCCCGTCGCGGAAGAAGCACTGGCCGGTCTGGCCGTTGCACTCCATCTCGTCGGGCAGCACGCAGTCCTGGTTGGTCTGGCAGCCCGGATCACAGGCGCCGGTGTTGGGGTTGCACATGGCGGGCCGCTGGCAAGCGACCCCGGCGCAGGGCGACGGGATACAGCTGAAGTTCTCGTTGCAGGCCTGGCGCGGCGGGCACTGGGAGTCGTCGAAGCACTGGATGCACTCGCCGTTGAAGCAGACGCCGCGATCACCCGCGTTGCAGTCGATGTCGCTCACGCAGCCCGGGCCACTGTCGGTGCAGTTGAGGGTGTCGAGATCGCAGGTCAGGGGCGCGGCGCAGGGCGAGCCCGGGCCGCACTGGCGGCACTGCGCGGTGTTCACGTCGCAGAACGGGGTGTCCCCCGCGCACACGCCGCCACAGGGATCGCACTGGCCCCCCTCGGGCACGCACACGTCGCCCTGGGCCATGTAGCCCGCGGCGCAGCCACCCGCGCTCGGCTGCAGGCAGAAGCGCGCGCCGCCGAAGTCGGCGCAGCTCAGGCCGGCCTGGCAGCCCGCGTCGTCGGTGCAGGTGCCACACACGGCCTGCGGGGCGACGCACTCAGCGCTGAACACGTCGCAGGTCTCGCCCGCCGGGCAGTCCGACACCAGGCAGCCACGGCACTCGAAGGTGGTGGGCAGGCACTGGTCGAAGCCCTGCACGCACTGGTAGCCCACCGGGCAGTCGTCCCCCGCCGGATCGCAGGCCGAGGTGCAGAACGCGCCGGCCCCACCGATGGGGGTGCAGCGGGCGCCGTCGCCCAGGGCGGCGCAGTCGCCGTCGTTGCCGCAGGCGCTGCACAGGCGGGCCTCGCCGGGCATGGCCATGTCGACGGTCTGGGCGCCCATGTCCTCGACGCCGCCCATGTCGGTCATGATCGGCCCCATGTCACCCGCCGGCAGCGGGCCCATGTCGGGGGCGGGGGTGCAGTTCGCGCTGCAGGCGCCCTCGCAGCAAGCCTGGCCAGCGCCCACCGGCGCGCAGTCCTCGTCCCGCTGGCAGCTGAGCGTGCCGGGCAGGATGCACGAGCTGCGGAAGTTCCCGCTGGTCAGGCACTCGCCGCGATCGGCGGGGCAGCTGAGCGCCTCGCCGTTGATGGCGCCGTCACACTCCTTGGCGCCGCACTGCCGGAGGTCGTACAGGCAGGTGCGGCCAGTCCCAGGGCAGTCACCGATGCGGTCACAGGCCAGGATCGTGCAGGCGCCGCTCTCGCAGATCTCGCCCCGCGCGCACTCGGTGTCGATGGCACAGGCCTGGCCCGCGTCCTCGTCGTCGCAGCCCCAGGCGCCCAGCGCCACCAGGACCAGCGCCCCCCGCAGCGCACTGCCCACACTCCACTTCATGCCGACTCCCCTTCTGCCGCCCGTGCGTGGGCTCGCCAAAAACCGGCGCATGTTAACCGCGCGTCCATAGGGGGAGCAACCGACCGCATTGAAAAGCCGGGGGTTCCTCACATACCCTTGGCAATCTGCGATCCCCCTGCCGGGATGCGGCGGAGAGACGGGGGGAGGCTGGCATGGCGAAGAAGGTCCCGGACGTTTTCTCAACGCACTCGGCTGCGCGCTTCTGCCGCGTGACCCCGATGACCATCATTCGCTGGATCGACGAGGGCCGCATCAAGGCCTACAAGACCCCCGGCGGGCACCGCCGCATCATGCGCGCCGATCTGGAAGACTTCTGTCGCCGGTCCAGCATCCCGATGGAGTGGGAGGAGCACGCGTCCGACGATGGCACCATCCGCGTGCTGGTCATCGACGACGAGGCCGAGGCCGCCGAGGCCATCCTGGACGCCCTCCTCGACCAGGTTGAGGACGCCGAGCAGGGCGCCTGGAAGGTGGAGCGCACCGACAACGCCTTTGATGGCGGGCGCCTGCTGGCGAGCTTCCGGCCCCACGTCGTGTTCCTTGACCTGGGGCTGCCCGGCGTGGACATCGAGCGGGTCGCGGAGTCGATCCGCCAGGATCCGGCCACCCAGAGCAGCCGCCTGGTGGGCATCGCGGCCGACGGCGCCCTGCAGACGGTGGACGTCGACGCCATCATCGCCCGCCCCATCGCCGCCCGTGAGGTGAAGCGCGCCACCGGCCCGCTGCCCGATCTGAGCAAGCTGCGCCGCTGATCCCCGCGCCCCGCGTCACGCCGGGGCTGCGCCAACCACCCCCGCCACGCACGGAGCGGATGCGCCACGTCCCCGGAACGGGGTAGGCTGACCCCCAGTCGATGCCTGACGGGAGAGCGCGCGTGGACGGCCCAAGACGAATGCGAAACCTGCTCAATGCTGGCTTTCTGAAGCGCAAGGGCGCCTCCGAGACCCACCCCCGTGGCCCGCGGCAGGCGCGGGTCGTCGCCGTCGCCGCGCAGAAGGGCGGCGTCGGCAAGACCACGACGGCCGTCTCGCTGGCGGCGGCCCTCGCCAGCCTGCATGGCCAGCGGGTGCTGATCGTCGATGTCGATCCGCAGGCCCACGTGCACGCCAGCCTGCGCGCCGTCAGCCGGCCGGGGAGCGTCACGCTCTCGGACGTGCTGCTGGCCGACCAGCCCCGCGACCTGATGGACGCCGTGGTGCCGTCGGGCATCGAGGGGCTGTCCCTCACCCCCCCCGACAAGGCCCTGCACGAGGCCGAGGGGCGCCTGGCCGCGCGGGTGGGCCGCGAGGTGATCCTGCAGGCCGCCCTCGACACCGCCCGCACCTGGTTCGACACCATCGTGCTCGACTGCCCGCCCAACCTGGGCACGCTCACCCTCAACGCCCTGCTCGCCGCCGACGAGGTGCTCGTGCCCTGCGACATGAGCCTGCTGGCCCTGGAGGGCGTCGCCGATCTGCTCGACACCGTGCACACCGTCAACACCCGGCTGCGCCACCCGCTGGCGGTGGTGGGCGTGGTGCGCACCCGCGTGGATGGCCGCAACCTCAAGCAGAACCAGGCCATCGAGGCCGCCCTGCGCGACAACTTCGGCGACCTGCTGCTGAGCACCAGCGTGCCCGTCAACAGCGCCCTGGCCCAGGCCCAGACCGAGGGCCGCGCCATCTTCGACTTCAGCCCCCGCTCCAAGGGCGCGCAGGCCTACGCCCGCCTGGCCGACGAGTGGCTGAGCCTGAGCCAGGCCGAGGCCGCCTCGTGAGCGCGGCGCCCCGTTGGCTGCGGTGGGCCGCCTGTGCCCTGCTGAGCACCGCCGCCGTCGGCTGCGACGACGACGACGCCACCGTCCCCCCAGCGCCGGAGGCGGACGTGGGCCCGGCCCTCGACGCCGAGGTCTTCGACCAGGGGGCACAGAACTGCCTGCCCTCGCCCGAGATCTGCGACGGCCGCGACAACGACTGCGATGGCCTCGTGGACGACCAGGACGACGATCTGCAGGTGCAGCTCTTCGACGACGTCGAGAACTGCGGGCGCTGCGGGTTCGCGTGTGACGGCGCCAACGCCACCATCGCCTGCCTGCGCGGCCGCTGCTACATCACCGCGTGTGAGGCCGGCTACCACGACTACAACGCCAACGCGGCCGATGGCTGCGAGTCGAACTGCCTGATCAGCAACGGTGGCCGAGAGGCGTGCGACGGCGTCGACAACGACTGCGATCTCGTCGCTGACGAGGACTTCGACCTCGACAGCGATCCCAACCACTGCGGCGCCTGCGGGGTGTCGTGCGGGGACGCGCCGAACGGCGCCGCGGCCTGCCAGGCGGGCACCTGCGTGATCTCGACCTGCGCCCGCGACTATGTGGATCTCGACGGCGACGTGGCGAACGGCTGCGAGTACCGCTGCACCCCCACCAACACCGATCAGGTCCGCGAGTTCTGCAACGGCCGCGACGACGACTGCGACGGCGTCATCGACGAGGGCGCCGATCTGCAGCCCCCTGAGGCGCTGTGCAGCGACCGCGGGCTCTGCGCGCCGGCCTGTGCGGGGGACGGCGACTGCGACGCCGGCGACACCTGCAACGCCGGCGGCGTGTGCGTGCCCGCCGACGGGGGGGCCGCCGGTCGGCCCTGTGCCGACGACGCGGACTGCCAGGCCGATCACCCAGGGCTGGCGTGCCTGGAGACCCACCGCCTCGAAGCCGGCGAGCGCGTCACCGAGCGCCGCTGCGTGCAGCGCACCACCGGCGCAGCGTGCGATGGCGAGGCCGGCTGGCGGTGCACCTACCCGCCCGGCTACGCGGTGGGCACGGAGCGCGGCCTCTGCGACCAGCTCGACAACGACTGCGACGGCCGCGTGGACGAGGACTACGCCGACCAGCTCGTGGACGAGCGCGGCCGCCCCCGCCAGTGCGAGGCGGGCCGCGGCGCGTGCCGGCGGGCGGCCCCCGTCACCTGCGCGCCCGACGGCCTGGGCACCGTGTGCACGGCCGAGCCCGCCGCCCCGGTGTCGGCCGTGGACGACACCTGCGACGCGCAGGACGACGACTGCGATGGCGCCATCGACGAGGACTTCGCGCAGGCCTGGGTGAGCGTGGGCGACGTGTCGATCTTCGCCTACGAGGCCAGCCGCCCCGGCGCCACCGCCGATCGGCCGGGCCTCGACCCGGATCCCGATGACGAGGTGACCGTCTACGGCGAAGAGAAGGCTTGCAGCCAGCCGGGCGTGCTGCCCTGGGCGGACGTGACCTGGGCCGAGGCCCAGACCGCCTGCCAGGCCGTGGGCGCCCGCCTGTGCACCGCGGCGGAGTGGCTGCGCGCCTGTGAGGCCGGGGTCGCCGGGCAGGCCTACCCCTATGGCCCGCGCTACAGCGCCAACCAGTGCAACGGCGGCGAGTACGACGTCGATCCGCAGGCCGCGGGCGTGCAGGACGGCGTGCTGCCCACCGGCGACGCCGCCCAGTGCGTGGCCCGCGGGGTGTTCGATCTGTCGGGGAACCTGAAGGAGTGGACCGACGCCATCGACGGCGGGCTGCGGCCCGTCCGCGGCGGGGGCTTCGAGAGCAACGCCCCCGGGGGGCTCACCTGCCAGCAGACCGGCGATCTGAAGCCGCCCGGCCTGCGCTCCCCGTCCCTGGGCTTCCGCTGCTGCCGCTGAGTTTGCCGGCCGCCGAGGGCTGGCGCCCGCGCCCGCGCGCGGCTACCCTGCCGGCCGTCTCCGACCCGAGGGGCCCATGACCGACCGCGACACCGCCCGCGCGGCGGGCCGGTACGACCCCTGGTGGGTCGCCGGCCTCGCCCTCTTGTTGCTCGCCGCGCTGACGCCGGGCACCGGCATCTGGGAGCCGTGGGAGGCCGACCGCGCGCAGATCGTCGAGTACATGCGCGCCAACGGGCTGTGGCTGCAGGTGGCCCGCCCCGGCGCCAAGGGCGTGCAGGCCATCGCCGAGCTGCCCTTCGGCTGGTGGCCCCTCATCGGCTCCACCTCCATCTTCGGCATGAACGAGATCGGCCTGCGCCTGCCCAGCGTGCTGCTGGGGGTGCTCACGGTCTGGCTCACCTTCCGGGTCACCCGGCCCCTCTTTGGCCGGCTCGCGGCCTGGGGGGCTGCCCTGGGCCTGCTGACCATGCCGCTGTTCGCCCTGCACGCCCGGCTGGTGCTGGGCGGCGGCATCGGCGTGGGCCTCGTGGGGCTCACCGGCCTCGCGTTCCTGGTCTTGGGCACGCGCCCGGCCGTGAGCCGGCTGTGGCAGTGGGGGGCGTGGCTGGGGCTCGCGGCCTGTGGCCTCACCGAGGGCGCCTGGGGGCTCGCCACCGTGGGGCTCACCGCCGCCGCGGCGGCGATCCTGCGGCAGCGCCAAGCGGGCGGCCGCGCCTGGCAGCAGGTCGCGCCTCCGGCGGCCGTCGCCGTGGCCGTCGCGCTGATCGGCGTGGGCTGGTGGCGCGCCGCCGCCCACTTGGCCGAGGATCTGGATCTGCGCGCCTTGCTGCTGTGGGCCGACGGCATTGAGCCAGCCGTGGCCGCCAAGCGGCCCTTCTTCAACCACTTCACGCACCAGCTCGGCTTCGGGCTGTTCCCGCTGGGGGCCTTCGTCCCCCTGGCCCTGGCCGACCTGCTCTGGCGCCCCACCGCGGGCGACGAGGCCCCCAGCGCCGCGCCCGCCGCCACCCTGCTCGCCGTGTGGTTCGCCGTGGGCTTCCTCGCCCCGGCCGTCGGTCAGCCCTTTGGCCAGTGGGGCGTGTTCCTGGGCGCCCCGGCGGTCGCCATCGCCATTGGCGTCTACTTCGCCCGCGCCCTGCGCGAGCCGCCGCAGCCGCTGCTGGCCCTGGCCGCCGTGCTCCTGCTGGCCCTGCTCGACAGCAACCTCAAGCACGAGACCCAGTCCCTCGCCGACGTGCTGGTGGGCCAGAAGGTCGACGCCTTCCCGGCCAAGCTCCCCGGCTGGGGCATCGCGCGGCTGCTCGACATGGCCCTGCTCGGCACGCTGATCCTGTTCCAGGGCGGCCTCATCCGCTGGCTGCGCCCGGCGGCCCGCTGGATCGCCTACCCCACCGAGCCCATCCGCCTGCTGACCGTCGGCCCCTCTCGCACCTGGCTGAGCCTGCTGGCCGGCCTCGGCGCCGCGGCGGCGGTGATGCTGCGCAAGCCCGACTGGCTGGAGCGCCTGCTCATCCAGCGCTTCTGGGGCCGCATGCTGCCCGAGGCGCGGGTGTTCCTCGTCGCCCTGGTGCTGCTCGTGGCCATCCACCTGGCGGTGTGGGGGGTGTGGAACCTGCGGCGGCGCCGCCTGGACGGCAGCACCACGGGTCACCTCGACGCGGGCATCGGCCGGCTGCTCGACGGGCTCAACACCCGCGCCGGGCGGGTGGCGCTGCTCCTGGGTGTCCTGGG
Source organism: bacterium (assembly GCA_030424955.1). GTDB lineage: Bacteria > Myxococcota_A > Bradymonadia > UBA7976 > UBA1532 > JACKDL01. Next base: position 10,348 of record JAUHVS010000029.1, read on the forward strand.
CGCCTGGGGCGGGTTCCTCAACGGCGTGGCCGCCCGCGTGCTGACCCAGAACTTCAGCCAGAAGGACCTGCTGTCGGCCTACGAGCGCTACGCCGTGGGCGACGAGCCCCTGGTCACCTACCAGATGGACGCGAACAGCAGCTCGTTCTACACCCAGCAGCTCGAGGCCCTGGATCGCAAGGCCTTCGCAGCGCAGGTGAAGGGCGACGGCCGCCTGTTCGCCCTGGTGCCCCGCAAGCAGCTCGCGCGCATCAACGGCGAGTTCCGCGCGGCGACCGGCGAGACCCTGCCGGTGCTCGACGACCGCAGCCAGCGCTTCCTGCTGGTGTCGAACCAGCTCAAGGACGGCGAGACCGACCGCAACCCCATCAAGCGCGCGCTGGTCGAGACCCTGCCCCCCGGCACCGAGCGGGTGACCCACACCTTCGATGACCAGGTACAGCTGGTGGGCTGGCGCCTGGAGCCCAAGGAGCCGCGGCCCGGCTCGCCGGTGAAGATCCACCTGTACTGGAAGGCGCTGAAGAAGATCAGCGGCACCTGGAAGGTGTTCGTGCACATCGACGCGCCCGGGCAGCGGATCCACGGCGACCACGACCCGGTCGAGGGCCTGTACCCCACCGGCGACTGGGCGGTGGGCGACATCGTGCACGACGAGCACCAGGTGGTGGTCAAGCGCACCAACCAGTCGGGCTGGTACACCTTCTACCTGGGCCTCTACCGCGGCAGCACCCGCATGAAGGTGACCGTGGGCGCGAAGGACAAGGAGAACCGCGCCAAGGTCGGCCGGGTCAAGGTGCGCTGAGGTGGACTCGCTGGCCTGGATCGGCCTCGCCTTTCAGGCGGTCGCCTTCTGGTGGGGCGCCATCTTCGGCAGCTTCCTCAACGTCGCCATCTACCGCATGCCCCACGGCCTCTCCCTCGTGCGCCCCGGCTCCCGCTGTGGCAGCTGCGCGAGCCCGGTACGCTGGTACGACAACCTCCCCATCCTCAGCTACCTGGTGCTGCGGGGGCGCTGCCGCGCCTGTGGCGTGGGCTTCAGCGCCCGGTACGCGCTGATCGAGCTCACCACGGGCCTGCTGATGCTCGCCGCCTGGAACGCGACGGTCATGCCGCTGGACTACCAGACCTTCGTGGTGGGCTCGCTCACGTGGCTGTGGCTGAACGTCTTCGTCTACAGCCTGATCGTGCTGACCTTCATCGACCTCGCCCACACCTGGCTGCCCGACGAGATCACCTACCCGCTGATCATCATCGGCGTCGTCGGCGGCGTCGCGCTCCCGAGCGTGAACGGGCTGTCGAGCATCATCGGCGCGGTGGCCGGCGCCGGCGTCATCGTCACCGTCTGGGCCATCGGGTGGGTGGTGTACCGCCGCGAGGCGATGGGCCTGGGCGACGCCAAGCTGCTCGCTGGGATCGGCGCGTTCTTGGGCTGGCAGGTGCTGCCCTTCGTGCTGCTCACGGGCGCGGTGCAGGCGCTGCTGGCGACAGCCATCGATCGCATCGTGCTGGCCGTCACCGGCCGGTCGATGTTCGTGATGACCACCACCGAGCTCGACGAGCGCTTTGGCGAGAGCGAGCTGTACGCCGACCAGCCGGTGCGCGCCGCCATCCCCTTCGGGCCGTTCCTGGCCCTGGGCGCCCTGGAGGCCCTGTACTTCGGCGCAGACGGCCTGTACGCGTGGCTCGGTGCCCTGCTGGGCCGGCCCATGTTCGGCGGCTGACAACCAACCAGGCGGCGGTCAACCGGGCGGCGGCTCCCCGGACGGCGGCTCTCCGGCGGGCGCATCCACCGGCTCGGCGGGCCCGGCAGCCCCCGGCAGCCACACCTCGAAGGCGGCGCCCGGCGCCCCTGGGGCGCTCAGCAGCCGCAGCCCGCCCCCCGCCGTGGTCACCACCCGCAGGCAGATCGCCAGCCCCAGCCCGGTCCCCTCCGTCCGCCCGGTGACGAAGGGCTCGAAGAGCTGGTCGGCCATGTCGGCGGGGATCCCGGGCCCGGCGTCTTGCACCACAGCGGTCGCCCCCCCCGCCCCGTCGCCGCTCAGGGTCACCGTGACCTCGCCGACGCCGCCCTGCGCCTGCCCCGCGTTCAGCAGCAGGTTCACGAACACCTGGCGGAGCTGCGCGGGATCCGCCCACACCGCCGGCGCCTGGCCGACCACCGCCACCTGCACCTGCCGCAGCGCGGCGTGATAGCCGGCGATCTCAGCGGCCGAGCGCGCGATGTCGCCCAGGTCCACCCGCGCCGGCGCCGCGGGGCTCGGCCGCGCCACGTCGAGCAGCTGCCGCACGATGCCGCGCATGCGCTCCAGCTCTTTGCGGGTGCGCCCCAGCAGCTCGCCCCGCAGCGCCTCGTCGGCGCGGCCGGTCTGCAGGTACTCGACATAGCCCATGACCGCGGCGAGCGGGTTGCCGACCTCGTGGGCCACGCCCGCGGCCAGCCGACCCACAGTGGCTAGCTTCTCGCTGCGCACCAGCCCGTCGCGGGCGGCCTCGAGCTGCTCGATGGTGCCCTGCAGCTCGGCGTGCTGGGCGGCCAGGCGGGTGATCATCGCGCGGAACGCCTCGGCCAGCCCCTGCAGCTCGGCGGGGCCGCGCAGGTGGGGCACCTGCTCCGCGCCCCCGTCCCCCGCGGCGATGGCCTGGGTGGCCGCCGTGAGCGCCCGCACGGGCCGCACCAGCGTGCGGGTGGCCAGGTAGAGCCCAAACAGCAGCAACGCCACGACGTCGAAGGCCAGCAGGCTGAGCACCAGGCGCTGGCGGCTCGCGACGGCCTCGCGGGGGCCGTCCATCGAGAACACGAGGCCCAGGGCGGCCCGCTGACCCCCGACCGACACCCGGCGCGCCACGCGGAAGTCCAGGCCGGCGCCCCGCGGGTGCTCGGCGCCCCGCGTCACGCGGCGTCCCGGCCCAGGCTCGCCCTGCAGGGCGTCCCCCACGGCCGGCGTGTCCGCCGCCTGGCCCGCCCCCGCGATGGGCTTGAGGGCCTCGTCAAAGACGGCCGCCCCCACCAGATCCCCTGTGCGCTGCCGCGTCAGCCAGGCGCCCAGCGCTGCCCGGTCCGCCGGGCTCGAGGACACGAACTGCGCCAGCCCGTCCGCGCGCCGCTCCAGCTGCCGCGCCACCTGCCGGAGCGTCTCGTCTGCGGTCACGGTGATGACCACCCACGCCGCGATGGCGCCCGCCGCGAACAGCAGACCCGCCAGCCCCAGCGCGAGGGTGCCTCGGATGCCCAACGTCATGGCGTCAGCATGCCTCACTGCCCCCGTGGGCGACACTGGCTCGGCGCGCCGCGACTGAGCGCGGGCCCGCCGGCGGGCGGCGCCCGCACGCGCGGCCCCAGAAACGCAAAAGGCCGCGCCCCCCAAAGGGAGACGCGGCCTCTCGACCTGAGCGAGGGCTCAGATCAGCCGATCTTGCCCGCCAGCTGGAAGGCGATGATCAGCGCGTAGATCACGAGGGACTCGATGAGCGCCAGGGCCAGGATCATCGGGGTGAAGATCTTGTTCTGGGCGCCGGGGTTGCGGGCGATGCCCTCAAGGGCGGCGGCCGCGGCGCGGCCCTGACCCAGGGCGCCACCCAGGGCGGCGATGCTGATGGCGAGCGCGGCCGAGAAGCCGAGGATGCCATCGTTGGGGCCCGCGGCGAAGGCGGGGGCGGCGAAGAACAGGATGAACAGGATCGTGGCGATGAACCGCATGGTTCGCTCCTACTTGTGTGTGACGCTGTCGACCGAGCCGAGGCCGCCCCCACGTGGGGCCGCGCTCCCTCTACGCTCTCTCTACCAACCCACAATCATGAGGTTGGCCCGCACCGAGCAGTCTCGAAACTGCCGTCAGTCATCACAGTGCGCCGCCAGCGGCGGTCGCGGGTTGAATCGTTGGAGGCGGCGCACGCGCCGCCAGCCCAGGCGCTCAGTGCGCGTGGGCCTCGTCGTGGTGGTGCTCCTCGATGGCCATGCCGATGTACACGATGCTCAGCAGGCAGAACACCAGGGTCTGCACGACGCAGACGATGGTGCCGAGCAGGATGATGGGCACAGGGATCAGCAGGGGCACCGAGACGATGGTCAGGAAGATGCCGAGCACCTTGTGGTCGCCGATCATGTTGCCCATGAGGCGCAGGGACAGGCTCACCGGGCGGACCAGGTGGCTGATGACCTCGATGGGGAACATCAGGGGCGCCAGCCACCAGATGGGGCCGAACAGGTGCTTGATGTGGTTGAACCCGTTGACCTTGAGGCCATACAGGTGGGTCGCGCCGAACACGATGATCGCGCAGGCCATGGTGGTGGTCCAGGTGTCGGTGGAGGGCAGCAAGCCCGGCACCAGCCCCGCGAGGTTCGAGAACAAGATGAAGAAGGCCAGCGCCCCGATGAGCGGCAGGAACTGCCGAGAGGCCTTGTGGCCCATCACCGGCACCATGGAGCCCATCACCGCGTCGGTGATGATCTCGACGAGCCCGCGGGCGTCCAGCTTGTCGGACGGGACCACGCCCTGATCGCCACTCTTGCCGATGGCGGCCTTGAACTTGGTGGCGAGGAAGGTCAGCAGGCCCAGGATGAACAGGGCCATGATCACATGGCCCAGGCCATGGAGCTCACCGCCCTCGACCCAGCCGTTGCCCAGCGCGTGGGCCAGGCTGTGCTCGGCGTCGCGGACGCCGGGGATCAGGTGGAACCAGGTATCGTGCGGGCCCATCGGCTACTCCACCCCGGCGGACTCACCGCCGGTCTCGTCCTCATCATCTGCGGCCATCGGCGGCCCCAAAATGTTGGCCAGAAGGATGGCCAGCACGCCCGCCGAGACGCCCCCCATCAGGCCCAGGGGATCCAGCGGGACGTAGCGCGTAATGGCGAAAATGACGCCGATTAGCAAGAGAAACTTAAGGAGCATGAGGCCAAACGTGCCCCGCTGGCGCTGGTCGTTGTCGGCCACCAGCCGGCGGCCCAGCGCCCGCAGCACCAGCAGGTTGCCGTAGAACAGCGCGGTCCCCACGGCCATGCCCAGGGCCATGGGCCAGCCCCGCCAGAGGAAGCCCCCGACGGCGCCCAGGGCGCCCAGGATGAGGGTGACCCGGCCGATCCAGTCCAAGAAGCGGGTGTTCACGTCAGATCATCCTTCCTGCCGGGGGTCGACTCGCCCGGCGCCGGCGGGGCCAGAGGGGCCTGCGCTGGGCCAGGCGCCGGCCCGTCGAGTCGCGCCCGGGCGGCCCGATCCTCGGCCTCGGAGGCGCGCTCGATGCGCTTGGCGGCCTGCATCAGCGACCGCACGCCCGCCGCGAAGCCGAAGCAGATCCCGATGATCATGCCCCACGGATCGCTGTCGAGCTTGCCGTCCACCCACCAGCCCGCGCCGTAGCCCAGCAGCACCGACAGCGCCATCTCGATGCCGGCCGCCGAGTAGCGGGCCCCCTCGTAGAACGCGCGCCCGCGGTCGGTGCGGCCATCGGGCAGATCGGGGCGTTCCGGGCGCGGGGCGTCGGTCATGGGCTAGGCAGCGCTGCCGGGCAGCGCGACGCGGGCGGCCTCGATGACGGCGTTGATCTCGTCGGGGCCGTGCTCGGCCGACAGGAACCAGGCCTCGTAGCCGCTGGGGGGCAGGTACACCCCGTGCTCCAGCATCAGGCGGTGGAACCGCCCGAAGCGGGCGTGATCGCAGGCGCTGACCTGGTCGAAGTTGGTCGGGATCTCGCCGCCGAAGAACAGGGTCAGCATGGTGCCGACCTGCACGACCACCGCCTCGGTGCCCGTCTCGGCGATGACCTGCCGCAGCCCCTCGGTGAGGGCGTCAGCGGCGGCCGCGGCGCGATCGAAGGTGGCCTCGGTGAGCAGCCGCAGGGTCGCGAGGCCGGCCGCCGTGGCCAGCGGGTTCCCGCTGAGCGTCCCCGCCTGGTACACGGCGCCCAGGGGCGACACGTGGCGCATGTACTCGGCCTTGCCGCCGTACACGCCCACCGGCAGGCCGCCGCCCACCACCTTGCCCAGGCAGGTCAGATCCGCCGGGAAGTCGTACAGGGCCTGCGCGCCGCCGCGGTGCACGCGGAAGCCGGTCATGACCTCATCGAAGATCACCAGCGCGCCGTGGGCCTTCGGCACCGTGCGCAGGGCGTCCAGGAACGCCTCGGTGGGCTCGATGACGCCCATGTTGCCGGTGACCGGCTCGAGGATGACGCAGGCGATGTCGTCGCCGCGGGCGGCGAACAGGGCCTTGAGGGCCTCGGGATCGTTGTAGGGCAGGGTCAGCGTGTGCTGGGCCAGGTCGGCCGGTACGCCCGCGCTGTTGGGCTCGCCAAAGGTCGCCGCGCCGCTGCCCGCCTTGACCAGGAAGCTGTCGGCGTGGCCGTGGTAGCAGCCCTCGAACTTCACGAAGGCGTCGCGGCCGGTGGCGCCGCGGGCCACCCGCAGGGCCGACATGCAGGCCTCGGTGCCGCTCGACACCAGCCGCATCATCTCCATGCGCGGGAAGAACTCGCGGATGGCCTCGGCCATGTCGACCTCGGCCGCCGTGGGCGCGCCAAAGCTGGTCCCCCGCCCCGCCGCGGCGCAGACCGCGCTCACCACCTCGGGGTGCGCGTGGCCCAGGATCGCCGGGCCCCAGGTGCCCACCAGATCCACGTAGCGGTGGTCATCCTCGTCGTACAGGTACGCGCCGCTCGCCTTGTTGATGAAGGGCGGCGTGCCCTCCACCGCCCGGAAGGCGCGGACGGGGCTGTTCACGCCGCCCGGCATCAGGGCCTCGGCGCGCTTGAGGAGGGTTGCGCTGCGATCGAGCGAGAAGGTCATGGGCGTAGCTCCAGCCGGTCGAAAGACGCCCGGGTCTAGCACGCCACTGGCGGGTGAACAAGCGACCCGGGCGCCCCGCAGAGCGCCCAGGTCACGGCGGGCCGGGCGGCCCGGCTCAGGCGTCGTCGGGGGTGTCGTCGGCGGGCGCGACGGGCGCCTCAGCGGCCCCTGCGCCGGCCTCCGGCGGGTTGGCGTCGGCGGCCTCCCCCTCGGCGGTCTCGGTCGCCTCGAGGGCGTCCTCTTCCTCGCTCTCGGCGTTGCGCGCCAGGCTCACCACCCGCTCGTCGGTGTCGAGGTTGATCAGCCGCACGCCCTTGGTGTTGCGGTTGACCTCGCGGACCTGGCCGGCCAGCGCGCGGATGATGACCCCGCCGTTGGTGACAAGCAGGTACTCGTCGCCCTCGGACTCGATGAGCGTGACGCCCACCACCGGGCCGTTGCGGTCCCCGGTGTGGATGTCGTTGAGGCCGTAGCCCCCGCGGCTCTGCACCGAGTAGCTGTAGCTGCCGTCATCGCTCTCGCTGCGCCGGTAGTAGGCCTGCAGCGGCGTGCGCTTGCCGTAGCCGTACTCCGTCGCCGTCAGCAGCCAGGTGGCCTCCTCGTCGATGGCCCCGGGCTCGAAGGTCACGCAGCCCACCACGGTGTCGTCGTCGCGCAGCTTGATGCCCCGCACGCCCATGGAGTCCCGGCCGGTGGGGCGCACGTCGCCCTCGTCGAAGCGGATCGACATGCCCTGCGCCGACGAGAGGATCACGTGGCTCTCGCCGGTGGTCTGGCGCACGGCGATCAGCTGATCGCCCTCGCTCAGCCGGATGGCCCGGATGCCGGTGGAGCGGATCCGGCTGTAGGCCATGAGGTCGGTCTTCTTCACCTGGCCGCTCGACGTGGCGAACAGCAGGTAGTTGCCCTCGCGGAACTCGTCGAAGGCCCGCACCATCGCGAGCTTCTCGCCCGCCTCGAAGGGCAGCACGTTGATGATGGGCTTGCCGCGCGCCGTGCGGCTGCCCGAGGGCAGCGAGAACACGCGCTCGCTGAAGACCCGCCCCTCGGTGGTGAAGAACAGCATGTGCGCGTGGGTGCTGGCCACGAACAGGTGCTCGACGAAGTCGGTGTCCTTGGTGGACATGCCGCTCTTGCCGCGCCCGCCGCGGTGCTGCGTGCGGTACTCCGCCAGGGGCACCCGCTTGATGTAGCCCTCGTGGGACACGGTCACGACCATGTCCTCGACGGGGATCAGATCCTCGATGTTGAGCTCGGCGTCATCCTGAATGATGGTCGTGCGCCGCGGGTTCTGGAACTGCTCGCGGACGGCCTCGAGCTCCTCCTGGATCACGTCCAGCAGCAGGCCCTCGTCGGCCAGGATGCGCTGCAGGTACTCGATGGTCTCGCGGATCTCAGCCAGCTCGCGCTCGATCTCCGCCCGCTCCAGCCCGGTGAGGCGGCGCAGGCGCATGTTGAGGATCTCGGTGGACTGGACCTCGCTCAGGCCGAACTCGGCCATCAGCTGCGAGCGCGCGTCGTCCACCGTCTGGCTCGCCCGGATGATCTCGATGATCCGGTCGATGTTGTCGAGGGCGATGACGAAGCCCTCGAGGATGTGGGCGCGGGCCTCGGCCTTGCGCAGATCGAACTGCGTGCGGCGCAGGGTCACGTCGCGGCGGTGGTCGATGAAGTGGAGGAGGATCTCCTTCAGCGACAGCACCCGCGGCTCGCCGTGCACGATGGCCAGCATGTTGATGCCGAAGGAGCTCTGCAGCGCGGTGAGCTTGTAGAGCTGGTTGAGCACCACCTGGGCCTGGGCATCGCGCTTGAGCTCGATGACCATCCGCATGCCCTGGCGATCGCTCTCGTCGCGCAGATCGCTGATGCCCTCGATGCGCTTGTCGCGCACGAGCTCGGCGATCTTCTCGAGCAGCCGGGCCTTGTTGACCTGGTAGGGCAGCTCGTGGACGACGATGCGCTCGCGGTGGCCGGGCATCTCCTCCACGTCACAGACGGCGCGGATGCGGATGACGCCGCGGCCGCTCTGGTA
>JAUHVS010000805.1 GCA_030424955.1 bacterium
CCACGGCCCGCGCTGCCGCCCAGGCCGCGCGGGACGACGCGGCCGCCCGCAGCGCCGCCGCCGCGCAGGCCGCGCACGATGACGAGGCCCGGCACACCGTCTCCCAGCTCGCGGCCGAGGCCGCCCGCCGGGGCGAGGCCGGCCGCATGGCCGCCGCGGCGCAGCAGGCCGAGCCGGCCCAGGCCGCGGACCCCGACGCCGGCCGGCTGGCGACCTTGAGGGCCGCCAACGCTGAGCTGACCGCCGCCATCGCCGACGCCCGGGCCCTGAAGGAGCGCGCCGAAGCCCGCCAGCGGCAGGCCGAGTCCGCCCTCGCCTCGGCCGAGGCCGCCAGCGAGCAGGCTGAGGCGGCCGCCGCTGAGGCCCAGGCGCAGGCCGCTGAGGCCCAGGCGCAGGCTGTTGAGGCCCGCGCTGAGCGGGCGACCGCGATCCAGGACGCGGCCGCGCTCACCGAGGCCCTGGCACAGGCCAACGCCGCTGCACGACAGGCGCGAGCGACCCACGGGGTGCTGGAGCGCAGGCTGGAAGAGGAGTCGCAGGCCCGGCAGGCCGCCGAGCGCGCCCACACCGCCGCCCTGATGGCGGCTCAGGCGGCGGCGGATCGGCTGTCCAGCGCCCGCGATCAGGCCGGCGACGAGGCCAGCGCGCCGGTCGCTGCCGACGCGCAGCCCTTGGCGCCCGCCGCCCCACCGGGCGGGGCGGCGTGGGGCTGGGCCGCGGTGAGCGTGGGGAGCGTCGGGAGCGCAGGCTGGGTGCTGGGGGCCCCGCCCGTGGCCATCGGGGTGTGCGCGGCCTTGGCTGGCCTGGCGGCGCTGCTCAGCGGGCGGCGCTGAGGCCCATGCCCTGAGAGGGCTGGGCGCTGCGGGGCGCCTGGGCCAGGGCCAGCGCCGCGAGGACGCCGCCCACGAAGGTGGGATCGCACAGCTCATAGCAGCGCTTGCGGCCCTCGATGCGGCAGCTGACGATGCCCAGCTTGCGCAGGCTCGCCAGGTGCCGCGACACCATGGGCTGGCTCACGCCCGCCGCCTCCACGAGCTGGTTGACGCAGAGCCTGTCCATCGACAAGCGCCGCAGCAGGTGCAACCGCAGCGGGTGACTGAAGGCGCTGGCCATTTCAGCCTCCAGGGTGTCGCGCACAGTGGACGCGAGGGTCAGGGACGCTGAGTCCATGCCGACCTCTTCGGCTGGTGAGTCTTCCCTTTACCATCCCTGCCTGCTGGTGGGATTTCAAGGCCCGAAACCAACCCGGGTCACCGGGGACCCGGAGCCGCAACGCCAAGCGCGGAGCGGACCTCGCTCCGCCGTGCCCGGGCCCAGCCGTACACCCCCCAGGCCTTTGGGGGGTCCTATGGCACACTCCCACCCCTACGATGAGATCCTGGCCGGAGACCGGCCGCCTCGCTGTGCGACCTGACCGTGACCCACCCCCCCCCGCCCCCCACCCTGGACTCTGAGCACGGCCTCGCACACGATGTGCGCTGGATTCGCGGTGTGACGAGGGGCCCAGGTGAGCGAGCAGCGACGCGGGGCAGCAGCGCCACCAGACGCGAGCGCCCCGTCGGGGGGCGCCCAGCCCCCTCCCCCCGCGGACACTGAGCAGATGAACTTCGCTGGCCTGCAAGCCCGCCTGGTGCCGCTGGTGGCCGAGCTCTTCGCCACCCTCGCCACCCAGAACCCGCTGCGCATGTACTTCGCCGACATCGCCAGCAAGACCCTGCTCGACATCGTGCAGGTGCTGCGCGACGACGGCATCAGCCAGGAGGCCATCGCGGCCTCCCTCGGCCTGACCCTCAACGGCTACCGCGCCAAGCTGAAGCGGCTGCGCGAGGCCACCGACACCCCCGACGACGAGGCGGAGCCGCGCACCCTGCTGGAGCGCGTCTTCGCGGCGGTGGCCGACGCGCCCGGCGACGGCCTGACCCAGGCCGAGCTGGCCCACCTGTTCCGGGGGCTCAAGCCGGACTCCCTCAACGGCGTCACTCACTTCCTGGTGCGCTCGGGGCTGCTCGAGGTGGAGGGCCGCGGCAGCCACCGCCGGTTCCGGGTGGTGATCCGCCCGCGCCCCCACGGGCCCAACGGGCTGGACGCCGCGATCCTGCTGTACCGCGAAGGGCCCCTGTCGGTGGACGACATCTCGCGCCGCCTCGGCTGTGCGACCGAGCACACGCAGCAGCTCCTCGCCGAGATCGACGCGCAGGGCGACCTCGAGGTGTCGCCGGGCCCGCCGCGCACCTACCGGGCCACCGCCTACCACGTGCCCCTCGACACCGAAGAGGGCTACGAGGCGGCGATCTTCGACCACTTCTCAGCGGTGGTGCAGGCGCTGACCAAGAAGCTGCGCCTCGGCCGCCACCACGCCAGCCTGGGCGACCTCATCGGCGGCGCGACCTTCACGCTGCAGGTGCCCGTCACCGATCCGCTGTACGCCGAGGTCTCGGCCTTCCTGCGCGACAACCGCGTGCGGCTCGAGGACTGGCTGCAGCGCGCCAACGCCATCCCGCAGGCGGCGCTGGCCGAGGGCGAGGTGCGCCGCTTCACCCTGTACGTCGGCCAGTCCGTCGACGGCGACGGGTGAGCCATCAGATGCGCAACCCACTGAAACAAAAACGGTATCTCCTGCTGACAGCCAGCCTCGCGCTGGGCCTGGGCTGCGACGACGTGGGGCGCACGGCCGGCCGGCTGGACGCCGCCGTCGTGGACGCCAGCCGCCCCGACAGCGGCCGCGACGGCGCCGTGGATCGAGGCGTCACCGACGACAGCGTCGCCGACGCCGGGCCGGCCGATGCGG